>PNLC01000376.1 GCA_013822885.1 Bradyrhizobium sp. | reverse complement strand
CCTCAAGGGCTATCACGGCGTGACCATCGCCGCCGCGTCGATCACCGGCCTGCCGCGCAACCACGAGAGCTTTGATCTGCCGCTAGATCGAATGATCCACACCTCGTGTCCGTCCTATGTGCACTTCGCCAAGGCGGGCGAAAGCGAGACCGAGTTCACCGCGCGGATGCTGCATGATCTCGAAAGTCTGATCCTGAAGGAAGGTCCGGAAACCATCGCGGCGTTCTGGGGCGAACCGGTGATGGGGGCGGGCGGCGTGCTGATGCCACCCGCCGGCTATTGGGAGGGTGTTCAAGCCATCCTCAACAAATATGACATCCTGTTGGTGGCCGACGAGGTGATTTGCGGATTTGGCCGCACCGGCAAGATGTTCGCCTGCGAGACGTTCAACATCAGGCCGGATGTGCTGGTTGTGTCGAAACAGATCACCTCATCTTACATGCCGCTGTCGGCGATCCTCATGAACGACCGCTTCTATCAGCCGATCGCCGACGAATCCGACCGCATCGGCTCATTCGGCCACGGTTACACTGCGTCTGGCCATCCAGTCGCGACGGCGGTCGGTCTGGAAAATCTGAAGATCATTCAGGAGCGCGATCTGGTCGGCCATGTTGCGGACCTGCAAGATAAGTTTCTCTCGGGACTGGCGGAGCTTGTCAAACACCCCGTCGTGCATTCATCGCGCGGCATCGGCCTGATCGGCGCATTGGAGATAAAGCCGTGGACGGATGCCAAGCCAGGCGATGCTGCGCTCGCCGTTGCCGAAGCCGCCCTCGAAGCTGGGGTGATTACACGCAACATCGGTGAAGCGGTGTGCTTTTGTCCACCGCTGATCATTACAGCGGTGCAGATCAACGATATGTTCGAGTCCATGAGGCAGGCGCTGGACAAGGTGGCCAAGAGGAGCGTTTGAGCGGAGAGCTTGAGATCGGTGGTTGAAGTATCCACCTCACTGCACCTCTCCCGCTTGCGGGGGAGGTCCCTCCACACGAGCGGTGCGACTCGCGGCGACACCCCACCCCGGCCCTCCCCGCAAGCGGGAGAGGGAGCGCTCCGATGCAGCGATAACACTTAATGTCATCGCGCCCTAGGCGATCCCCCGTTTGGCCAGCAGCTCGGGCACGCCAAGTTCTTCGAGCAGCGTTCGGCTACGCGTGCCGGCTGATTGCGGCAGGCGCAGGAAAAGCGCCAGATCGACCGGATGGTCGATATCCATCGCGATTCCGGACTGACGAATCACCGTCGGCTCGATGCCCTGCAGGCGAGCGGCGTCGAGGTGCGGGAAGTAGCTGTTGTCGCCGAAGCGAAGCGGTACCGATTCCGGCGGCGAGCAGACGACGGCATTGGATCCAAGATCGTCATGCGCGGGCGAGATCGTAAAAGAGGGCGCGGCGAGATGCGCCGACAGCACCGCATCTATCTCGCCGGCGCGAGTGGCCGGAATGTCGCCGGGCATCGTGATCATGCCGCGGCGTCCTTCGCCCGCGAGAAGTCGACGGCCGGCGTTCACGCTGCCGGTATGTCCATCCCGCGCGCCCTCGGTCACGATCCGCGCGCCGAACTTTTTACCAAGAGCCGTCGCATCTGGATCGAGCGTAACGATCATCACGCCGGCCAGAAGCCGGGAGCCGGCAACGGCGTCGAGCATGTCGGTCAGCATGGTCTCGGCGAGAATTCGTCGTTCGTGCGGTGACAGCAGGCCCGACAGCCGGTCCTTGGCGCCATCGAACTCCTTGACCGGAATGACCGCCCAGATGTCACTCATCGTTGCGACGCCAATGCGTCCGCGGCGTCGAGTGCTACGCGCGCCAGCGTTTCCCTGTCCTCCAGGCTCATCATCAGCGTTTTCGCGATGGTGACACGCGCGCCGACATCGCCGATCCCATCGGCGTCAGCGTGGTCAACAATATAACCGTCCAGCAGATCGCCATAGCGTGCGGCGACGCCGGCAGCGCTGGCTTCGAGGCCAAGTTCGCGCATCATCTTCGCGGTCGGCCCCTTGACGGCTTGCCCTCCGATGATGGGCGACACCGCAACAACCGGCGCAAGACTCGCCTTCATCGCATCACGCATGCCGGGGATCGCTAGAATTGGCTCAACGCTGATGAAGGGATTGGACGGACAGATGATCACGCCCCGCACGTCGCCCGAGCGCAGCACCGCCGTGATGTCGGCCTGCGGCCGGGCGAGCGTCACACCGTCGAAAGCCAGCTCATGAACAACCGGCCGGCACTGCTGGCGCACGAAATATTCCTGGAAGTCGATCCAGCCCGCGTCAGAGCGCACGCGGGTACGTACGCGGTCGTCGCTCATCGGTACCACGCGGGCGCCGATGCCGAGGCGCCGGCAAAAGTCTGATGTCACCTCGGATAGTGTCTGCCCGAGGCGCAGGCGACGGGTGCGCTCGACATGCAGCGCCAGATCGCGATCGCCGAGCCGAAACCAGTCCTCGCCGCCGAGCGCGCCGATGCTGTCCATGAACGACCACGTCTCGTCACGCCGGCCCCACCCGGTCGCAGGATTATCGATGCCCGCAAGTGCGTAGGTCAGCGTGTCGATATCGGGCGAGATGCTGAGACCAAGATGCTCGAAATCGTCGCCGGTGTTGGCGACCACGAGCAGTTCGTCGGCCGGCAGGACGCGGCTCAGACCGAGTGCCAGTTTCGCGCCGCCGACCCCGCCGGACAGCGCCACGACCAGTCGTTTACTCATCGGAACATGTCCTCGGCGGCGGGTCGCACCAATTCAGACGCAGCATTGTCCGGACCGCACCATGTCAGGCCGCGCACGATCACGACGGGCTGGCCTTCGGCACCCTGCCCCATCACCAGCGACGCTGCAGCAGCGATCTCGTCCGCATGCCCGGTGACGCTGACCTGAAGCTCGCGGCCGTACAGATCGGGCGCGCCACGCAGATCCATCAGCGACGGCAGGCCCGCGGCACCAATCGCAACGCCGCACGTGCCGCGCCGCCAGGCACGGCCAAAGCTGTCGCTGATGATCACGGCGACCGGCACCCCGAAACTTTGCGACAGGCGCTTCCTCAACATCGCTGCGCTGCCGTCGGGATCAACCGGCAGCAGCGACGCCCACTGCGGATCATCGGGCGAAGCAACATTGGACTGGTCGATGCCTGCGTTGGCCATCACCAGGCCGAGCCGGTGCTCGACGATCAGGACACCCGGCCTTGTCCGCACGACACGCACCGATTCCGACAAAATCAGTTCAACGAGGCGCGGATCTTTCTGGACCTTGCCGGCGAGTTCGATCGCTTCCGTCGAGGGCTTGACGGTCGCAAGGTCGACCATGCGTCCTTCGGCCTTGGATACGATCTTCTGCGTCAGCACAAAGACGTCGCCGCCACGTGGCACGATGCCACCGCGCGCCAGCCCCTCACCGATCAAGACGACGAGATCGTCACCCCTGACTATCCGCGGAATGCCGGGAACGGCAAGGAGTTCGATGGCGCTGCTGCTTTGCATCGGCCGGTCCCGCGCGCTCAACCGAAACGCTTGCGAAGGCGCGGCAGCACATGTTGACCGTAGAGTTTTAGGAAACGCGCCTGGTCCGGTCCCGGCGCGTGGAACACCAGATGCCGGAAGCCGAGACCGACATAGTAACCGATCCGCTCGACGTGCTCGTCGGCATCGCTGGAGACGATCCATCGGCTGGCGGCGCGCTCCAGCGGCAGTGCGTCGGCGAGACGCTGCATCTCGACGGGATCCTCGACCGTCATCTTTTCCTCCGGCGTCAGCGCCAGCGCCGCCCAGTGGCGCGTGTCCTCGAGCGCACGCGCCTTGTCGGTGTCGAACGACACCTTGACCTCGATCATGCGATCGTAGGACTTCGACGGATCCTCCGACGCCGCGATGCCTTCGGCGACCTTCGGCAACAGGGTTTCGGTGTAGAGCTCCGGCTTCTTGCCGCTCGTGCAGATGAACCCCTCGGCAGAGCGGCCGGCGTAACGCGCGACGAGAGCACCTGCGGCGGCGACATAGATCGGCACCGGCGTATCCGGGCGATCGTAGATCGTCGCCTTCTCGGTCTTGTAGTACTGGCCCTCGAAGCTGACTCGCTCCTGGGTCCAGAGCGCCCTGATCAGCGTGACGGATTCACGCAGGCGAGCGAAGCGCTCCTTGAATTCGGGCCAGGGCTGGCCCGTCGAAGGCACCTCGTTGAGTCCTTCGCCGGTGCCGACGCCGAGCACGACCCGTCCCGGGAACATCGCACCCATCGTGCCGAACGCTTGGGCGACGATGGAAGGATGGTAGCGGAAGGTCGGCGTCAGCACGCTGGTGCCGATGACGACGCGCGACGTTTTCGCGCCGAGCGCGCCGAGCCAGGTCAGCGAAAATGGTGCATGGCCGTCAACGTGCTTCCATGGCTGAAAGTGATCGCTGATGAAGACGGAATCGAACCCGACTTCCTCGGCAAGACAGGAGAAGCCCAGCAGCGCGCCCGGCGCGAATTGCTCCGCCGATGCCTTGTATCCGAGATTGATCACCGCAAAATCTCCTGCTTGGCGCCGGCCGATGCCGAGGCCATGGTGCATGTGGTGGAAATCTATAGATTAGCAGGAAAGCAGCGACCAGCCAAAAAGGGGAAGCGACCATGCATCTCGGAATAGCCCTGCCTCTCGGCGACATCGGTGGCGATGGCCCGATTGTGCGTGAATACGCCGAGCTCGCCGAGGCCGAAGGTTACGACGGCCTGACGCTGGCGGACCACGTGCTCGGCGGCAACCCGGAGAACCCCGCCAGCGGCCGTGCGGGCGGGCTCGGCCTGTTCCACGATCCCTTCGTGGCGTTCGGCTTCATCGCGGCCTGCACGAAGAAGGTCGAACTCTCCACCCAGGTA
>PNLC01000375.1 GCA_013822885.1 Bradyrhizobium sp. | reverse complement strand
GCACTGGCAGGAAGTCTTGCGCGTCAATTTGATCGGCCCGTTCCTCGCCATCAAGCATTCGATGCCGCACATGATCAAGCAGAAGTCCGGCTCGATCGTCTGCACCGCTTCGGTAGCAGGCCTCAAGGCCGGCGCCAGCGGACATCCCTACGGCGCCAGCAAGGCCGGCGTCATCAGCCTGGTGCAGACCACCGCCTACTCGCTGTCCGGCACCGGTGTGCGCATCAACGCGGTATGCCCGGGCCTGATCGAAACCGGGATGACCAAGCCGGTGTTCGACCGCGCCAAGGAGCGCGGTACCTCCGACAAGATCGGCCAGCTCAATCCGCTCAAGCGCGCCGGCCAGCCGCACGAGCTCGCGGCGATGGGCTTGTTCCTCGCCAGCGACGATGCTTCCTATGTCAACGGCCAGGCGATCCCGGTCGACGGCGGCCTCACCGCATCGATGCCTTATGCGGGCAAGCCGGTCTGACGTTTGCGGCATCGCGATCACAACCCGTCCGGCGGCAGGCCTGAGCTTTCCGCCGCCAGCGCGCGGTGGCGGATGCGCTCGCGGTAGAAGGCGTAGAGGCCTGAGGCCACGATGATCGATGCGCCCGTCACCATCATCGCGTCGGGCACGTCGCCGAACACGAGATAGCCGAGCAGCATCGCCCACAGCAGCGCGGAATAACGGAACGGCGCCACCGCCGAGATGTCGCCGGAGCGCAAGGCCATGATGACGCACTGATAGCCGATCAGCAGCAGCACCGCGGCAAGCGCCAGCAGGCCGAGCGAACGGTTGGAAGGCGGCGTCCAGCCGCCGAGCGGAACCAGGATCAATCCGCCGGCCGTCGTGACCGTCACGGTCGTCAGCAAGGTGATGAACAGCGACGGGATCTTCTCGGGTATCCGCCGGGTGGCGAGATCGCGCAACGCGCAGAAGGCGACCGAGATCAGCGCAAACAGCGAGAACTGGCTGAAACCGGCAAGCCCCGGCCGCACGATGATGAGAACACCGATGAAGCCGGCTGTAATCGCCGACCAGCGCCGCCAGCCGACCGGTTCGCGGAAGATTACGGCGGCGCCGAGCGTGATCGCGAGCGGCAGCGCCTGGAAGATCGCCGAGGTGTTGGCGAGCGGCAGATGCACGATCGCCGCCATGAACGATATCGTGCCGCCGATTTCCCCGAACACCCGCAGCGCCACCGGCTTCAGCATCAGCGTCCGCAATGGACGCAGCGCGCGCTGGTGATACGCGAACACCGAAACCAGCACGATCGCAAACAGCCCGCGCACCAGCATCACCTGGCCGAAGTTCATCTGCGACGACACAGCCTTTGTGATGGTGTCGTTCATGGTGAACGCCGCCATGGAGACGGCCATCAACAGGCTTCCGCGGATATTCGGGGTAAGTGCCACCAGCCGGTTAGGTTGCCCCGGCCTTCTGCGCGTATTCCCAGGAAGCTTTCGACAGCGGCACGGTGCGCGCCGCCGACTCCAGCGCCTTGGCGTTGGCCGCGGTGCCGTCGCGAACGCGCCCCGCAATGCCCTGCGTGATGCCGGCCAGGCGGAACAGGTTGTAGGAAAAATACCAGTTAAGGTCGGGCACGGCGCTGCCGGTGACGTTGCAGTAGATCTGCGCGGCCTCTTCCAGGCTCGGAATGTTCAGCGCCTTGAGATCGGCGTTGGCGAGACCCGGCATGGTCCACTGCATCAGCAAGTACGTAAAGTCGGCCATGGGATCGCCGAGCGTCGACAGTTCCCAGTCCAGCACCGCCTGCACGCGCGGTTCCGTCGCGTGGAAAATCATGTTGTCGAGGCGATAGTCGCCGTGGACGACCGAAGCGCGCGCCTGCGGCGGCACGGTTTTCGGCAGCCACTCGGCGAGTTTTTCGAATTCCGGAATGTGCTGCGTCTCGGACGCGCGGTATTGCTTGGTCCAGCGGTCGACCTGGCGCGCGAAATAATTGCCGGGCTTGCCGAAATCGCCGAGCCCGATTTTCTCCGGGTCAAACACGTGGAGATTGGCGAGCGTCTCGATCTTGCTGGTGAAGATCTTGCGGCGGTCTTCCGGCGTCTGGCTCGGCAGGCTCGGATCCCAGAACACCCGGCCCTCTTCCATCGACATGATGTAGAAGGCGGAGCCGATCACGGCATCGTCGGTGCAGAGTGCGTAGGCCTTCGCGACCGGAAAGCCCTGCTTGCCCAGCGCTGCGATGACGCGGAACTCGCGATCGACTGCATGCGCCGACGGCAACAATTTACCGAACGGCTTGCGGCGCATCACATAGGAACGGCCGGGGGTTTCGATCTTGTAGGTCGGATTGGACTGTCCGCCCTTGAACTGCAGGACGGTCAACGGTCCCTTGTAGCCTTCGACATGCTCGCGCATCCAGCCATCGAGGTTCGCCTCGTTGATACGATGACGCTCCTCCACTTCCTTGGTGCCCGAGAACTCTTCGTCTTTCCTGACGCCGTCCGCCACGATGACGCTCCCTTGAGTTTCTTGTCCGTCGTTCCGGGATGGTCCGAAGGACCAGACCCGGAACCTCGAGATTCCGGGTTCGCTTCGCGCCCCGGAATGACGGCCGGGAGAGCGTTTGCTGTCCCTTATTATTTAATGGTTCGTAGCGTTTGCATACTTCCGAAGTTCAAGTCTGGCAATGGCGCGATTGTGCACCTCGTCCGGACCGTCCGCGAGGCGGAGCGTCCGGATATGGGCGTAATCCTTTGCCAGGCCGGCCTCGTCGGAGACGCCGCCGCCGCCATAGGCCTGGATCGCGTTGTCGATGATCTTCAGCGCCATGTTCGGAGCCGTGACCTTGATCATCGCGATCTCGGCCTGCGCGGTCTTGTTGCCGACCTTGTCCATCATGTCGGCAGCCTTGAGGCAGAGCAGACGGTTCATCTCGATATCGGCGCGTGCCTCGCCGATGCGCTGTTCCCATACCGAATGCTCGATGATCTTCTTGCCGAACGCACTGCGCGAGGCCAGCCGCTTCACCATCTTCTCCAGCGCCTCCTCGGCCTTGCCGATGGTGCGCATGCAGTGATGGATACGGCCCGGGCCGAGGCGGCCCTGCGCGATCTCGAAGCCGCGGCCTTCGCCGAGCAGGATGTTCTCCTTCGGCACGCGCACGTTTTCCAGCAGCACCTGGGCGTGGCCGTGCGGCGCATCGTCGTAGCCGAACACCGGCAGCATCTTCTCCACCTTGATGCCTGATGTGTCGAGCGGCACCAGGATCTGCGACTGCGCCTGGTGCTTGGCGGCCTTCGGATCGGTCTTGCCCATCAGGATCGCGATCTTGCAGCGGGGGTCGCCGACGCCCGACGACCACCATTTGCGGCCGTTGATGACGTAATGGTCGCCATCCTTTTCGATGCGCGTTTCGATGTTGGTGGCGTCCGATGACGCCACGGCCGGCTCGGTCATCAGGAAGGCGGAGCGGATCTCGCCATCCATCAGCGGCTTCAGCCACTTCCGCTTCTGCTCCTTGCTGCCGTAGCGGATGAACACTTCCATGTTGCCGGTATCGGGTGCGGAGCAGTTGAACACCTCCGAGGCCCAGGAGATGCGGCCCATCTCTTCCGACAGCATCGCGTATTCGAGGTTGGTCAATCCCGCGCCGCGGAATTCGTCGTCTTCATGCGCGTTCGGCGGCATGAACATGTTCCAGAGACCTTCGGCCTTCGCCTTCTTCTTCAGATCCTCGAGGATCGGGATCACCTTCCAGCGCGGTCCCTCCGCATCCTGCTGCTCGTAGATCGGCACCGCGGGACGAACATGGGCAGCCATGAACGCGCGCACGCGATCCAGCCATTCCTTTTGCTTCTCGGACATGTCGAAGTTCATGGGACGCTCCTCACCTGGCTTTTGAAATCGTTGGGCCGCACTGTCCGCCCGGCATTCAGTCGCCGCAAGGCATTTTGCGGTTTCGCTGATGGAGGCGACCGCACGGGTCGGGCCGGAACTGCGAGACGTTCGCAAACGCGGATTGACTTTTCCAGCTCTTCAAACAATAGTTTCATACAGATGTTTGAATTGCAACTGCCCAAACGGGAACCTGATATGTCGAGCGATCGGACCCGGTCCGCCATCCTTGCCGCCGCCGAGCGGCTTTACGCCGATCGCGGCTTCGGCGACGTGACACTGCGCGACATTGTCGCGGAAGCTAACGTCAACCTCGCGGCGGTGAATTATCATTTCGGCTCCAAGGACGAGTTGATCGCGGAGCTGTTCGTCAGCCGCAGCCTTGCGACCAACCGCGAGCGCCTCAACGAACTGAAAGCGGCGGAAGACGACGGCGGCGGCCGCGCCCCGATCGACGCCATCCTGCGCGCGCTGGTGGGTCCCACCCTGCGCGGCTGCCTCGGCCCCGATCGCGAAGGCTCGACCGCGGCGCGCTTCATGATCCGCGCCTCGATCGAGTCGGTGCCGCCGATCCGCCGCATCAAGAACCGCGAGGTCGACCACTTGCGCAAATTCATAGCCGCGATGCGCCGCGCGATGCCCGGCCGCGACGACGTCGAACTCTATTGGGGCCTGCACTTCGCGCTCGCGATGTCGCACCACACCATCCGCGAGCGCGAGCGGCTGACCAAACTGTCGGAGGGGAAATGCGACCTTGACGACGTCCAGGCGATCATCGATCGCGTCGTCTCGGTTTCGGTGATGGCGCTGACGGGCGGAGAGATGCCGGCGAAGAAGGCGCCCGCGCGGCCAGCGATGCCGCAGGGACGCCTGACGCGGCAGGATTTGTGAGCGTAGTTGTTGCGATCCAATCAATGGTCTCTCCACGATAGGGGTAGGGAAGGCTTTTGGCCTCCCCTCCCTCCGAACCGTACGGGCGGTTTTCCCGCATACGGCTCTCCAGTCGCTGGTTTCCT
>PNLC01000374.1 GCA_013822885.1 Bradyrhizobium sp. | reverse complement strand
GGGGGGACGGAGACGCTGACGGTTTCGGTCAGGGTCGATCGGGCCGGACGATCGGGACAGTGGCAGAGCCAGCAATGATTTCAACGCGTCATTCCGGGGCAGCCTGCAGGGCTGAACCCGGAATCTCGAAGTGGTCGCGCGAGATTCCCCGGTGCGCAATTGCACATCCGAGGTTCGCGGCAAGCGCGCCCGGAATGACAGCAATATCGTCGTCATGATTTTGCGCCGAGCCGTGCAGGATGATCGGCCGCGCCGCGTCGCTCATCATCGGGTCTCGCCGCCAGTGCGAGGCCACCAAGGGCGAATGCCGCACCGCCCCCTCCCAGCCAAATCAGTCCAGCGTAGTCGGCGATCGCGCCGCCCCAGATCGCGCCAAGCCCCTGACCGAGCGCGACCAGCGAACCGTTGAGAGCGAGCGCCACCGGTGTCGCCGGTCCGGCCAGTTGTGAAAGCTGAGCCAGATTCATTGGGACCGCGGCAAACATCGCCGACGCCAGCACGAGGATCAGCCCGGCGACGAAAGGTTGCGCGACCGACTGTGGGGGAAGACTGAGCGCCCGTGAATAGGCGGCAATGTCGAGCGCCAACAGCACAAACACGGTCATCAGGCCGAGCCGCATCATTTTCCGGTCCGCCGCCATTCCGCCGGCGGCGAGGCCGAGAAACGAACCCACACCGATGAACACCTGCAGCGCACCGACGCGCGCACCGGTCACGCCGGTCAGTTGATTGATGATCGGCCCGAGATAGGAAACGATCGTAAACGCCGACGCGAATCCAAGAACCGTCAAGCCGAAGACTCTGAGAATTGCATGGCTTCGAAACAGCGGGGCAAACGCGGCGCGCGGGCCGGGCAAGGGATCGGTGCGCGGCACTCCGAACACGATCAGCGGAACCGACAGCAGGCATACCAGTGCCGAATATTCGAAGGTCGCGCGCCAGCCAAAGTAACCGCCGACCACCGATCCCAGGGGAACGCCGAGCACCAACGCCACCGTCAGTCCGCCGACCACGACGGCAAAGGCACGCCCTCGCCGCTCCGGCGGAACCAGCGACGGCACCGCAATGGTTGCAAGCGAGCCGACGAATCCGGTGACGATGCCGCCGAGAACTCTCAAGGCGAACAGCCATGCAAAGGACGGCGCCACCGCGCATAACGCATTGCAGAGCGCCAGCAATATCAGCCCGGCGACCAACACACGCTTTCGCTCGATCTTCGACACCAGCGATGCGGCGAACGGAGCGGTGACGGCAAACGTCAAGGACGAGGCCGGCACCAGCAGCCCGGCGGTGCCGATCGACACGTCGAGATCGCCGGCCAGTTCCGATAGCAGGCCCGCGAAAACGAAACTCTGAGTGCCGATGGCGATGTTGATCGCGGCAAGCGCGAAGATGGCGAAGGGCACGCGGTGTCTCCATGGTTGACACTGTCTACCAGATAGAGATAGCATCGCTGCTGGTGGTGGGCAAGGGCGTCGGGAGATCGCATTGTCGTCGCAAACTTCTCAGTCGAATTCGGGCTTGGCACCGCGCCACCCGCGCTTGCGATTGCGCTATGGACCATGGGCCGTGGTCACCGGCGCATCGGATGGCATCGGCAAGGCCATCGCCGTGCAGTTGGCGGAAGCCGGCTTGAACCTCGTCCTGGTCGCCCGGCGCCAGGAACTGCTCAAGGCGCTCGCCGCAGACCTGACCCGAAAGCATCGCATTGAAGCAAGAGTGCTGGCCTTCGATCTCGGACAACCGGTCGCGGCCGGCGCCGTCGTGGCGGCGACCGAAAGTCTCGACGTCGGATTACTCGCCGCGGTCGCGGGTTTCGGCACCTCGGGCCGATTCATCGACGGCCCGCTCGATCGTGAACTCGACATGATCGACGTCAACTGCCGCGCGGTCGTCGATCTCTCGCACCACTTTGCGCGCAGATTTGCAGCCCAGCAGCGTGGCGGCCTGATTCTCATGAGTTCACTGCTGGCGTTTCAGGGCGTTCCCCGGGCCGCCAACTATGCCGCAACGAAGGCTTTCGTCCAGACATTCGCGGAAGCCCTGCGCCTGGAACTGTCGCCGTGCGGCGTCGATGTCGTCGCGTCCGCACCCGGCCCGGTTCGCAGCGGGTTCGAGGCCCGCGCCAACATGCGTATGAGTGCTGCCGCAGAGCCGGAAGTCGTCGCCCGCCAGACGCTGGCCGCGCTTGGCCGCCAGACCACGGTTCGCCCGGGATTGCTGTCGAAATTTCTCGAAGCCTCGCTGGTTCCCTTGCCGCGCGGCCTGCGCAGCCGGATAATGGGTGTCGTAATGGGAGGCATGACGCGGCATCAAAATGACAACGGGGAGAAACAAGACCGGGGATTTGCGTGAAGCCTGCGTCAAGGAGGCCCTTGCAATCATCGCCAAAGGCGGCATCGACGCCTTGAGCCTGCGCGACGTCGCTCGCCGCCTCGGCGTGTCGCATCAGGCGCCTTACAAGCATTTTCCGAGCCGGGAGCACATTCTTGCCGAAGTGGTCGGACGCGCCTTTGCCAGCTTTGCCGCGCATCTCGAAAAACGGCCTCGTAGCGACGATCCCTTTACCGACCTGGGCAATCTCGGCCGCAGCTATCTGGACTATGCGCGCAAGCATCCGCTGCACTACCAGTTGATGTTCGGAACGCCATTGCCGGATCCCGATCAGCATCCCGAGATGATGCTCAAGGCCGAACACGCCTTCGCGGCGCTCAACGAAGCGATTGCAAAATTACCCGGCCGCACGTCACAGTCGGATGTCGATCTCGACGCGATGTTTACCTGGGCCGTCGTTCACGGCATGGCGGGCATCCTGCAAACACGCGCGACCGAACGGCTCGGGCTACGCAAGGCGACCATGGCGGAGGCGACCGCCCACGCGCTCGCACGTATCGGCGACGCGCTAGGCCGTCCTAGCCGCAAACAGGCGTGATCTTCCAGAACTCGCCGTTCGGTAGTTCGAAGCCTCGCAAGCCTGAATTGGGGTTGGACGTTACCCTGAAATTGGCTACTAGTTTGGCGCCGAAAAGATCGGCCGCGTTCGGGGACCTGGAATGACCTATTGCTGCGGAATTCTGGTGCGGGACGGGCTCGTCATGATCGCGGATACGCGCACCAACGCCGGGCTCGACAACGTCTCGACCTTCCGCAAGCTGCACATCTTCTCCAGGCCGGGAGAGCGCATCATGGCGATCGCCAGTGCGGGCAATCTGGCGATCAGCCAGTCGGTTCTCTCGACCCTCACCGAAGGGCTGGAAGACCCCAACACCGGCGAACTCGAAACCCTGATGAATGCGCCCACCATGTTCCAGGCCGCGCAGCGCATCGGCCGGGCCATCCGCAACGTGCACGCCACCGAGGGCGAGGCGCTGAGGTCGGAAGACGTCAGTTTCGACGTGTCGTTCCTGTTCGGAGGCCAGATCAAGGGCTCCAAGATGCGGCTGTTCATGGTCTACACCGCCGGCAATTTCATCGAATGCACCACCGACACGCCCTATTTGCAGATCGGCGAGCACAAATACGGCAAGCCGGTGCTCGACCGCGCGATGCATTACGACGTCGAACTCTATGAGGCGCTGAAGACCGGCCTGATCTCGATGGATTCGACCATGCGCTCCAATCTCGGCGTCGGCCTGCCGATCGACGTGCTGGTGGTGCGGGCGGATGCCTGCGAAGCCGATCTCAACCACCGCATCGAGGCCGGCGAGCCCTATTTCCATGATCTGCGCTCGCGATGGTCGGCGGCACTGCGCGCGGCGCACCAGAATATTCCGAGACCACCCTACAAAACCCAGACAGAAGCAAAAAGCTAAAGGCGAGGAAACATGGCCGACGCAACCAACAAGATCGCAATCGTGACCGGTGCCGGCACCGGCGTCGGACGCGCGGCATCGCTGGCGCTGATGAATGCCGGCTTCACCGTGGTGCTCGCCGGGCGCCGCATGGAGATGCTGGAGGAAACCAGCAAGCTCGGCGACAATGTCGGCAAGAGCCTGTGCGTTTCCGCCGACATGACCAAGCCGGATTCGATCGCGGCGCTGTTCAAGAAGGTGAAGGACACCTACGGCCGGCTCGACGTCCTCTTCAACAATGCCGGCATGGGCGCGCCGCCGGTCAATTTCGAGGACCTCACCCTCGAGCAGTGGCAGGCGGTGGTGAACACCAACCTCACCGGCCCCTTCCTGTGCACCCAGCATGCCTTCCGCATCATGAAGGACCAGAACCCGCGGGGCGGCCGCATCATCAACAACGGCTCGATCTCGGCGCACGCGCCACGGCCGTTCTCGGCGGCCTATACCTCGACCAAGCACGCGATCACGGGTCTTACCAAGGCCTCCAACCTTGACGGCCGCATGTACGACATCGCGGTCGGCCAGGTCGACATCGGCAACGCCGCGACCCCGATGACAGACCGCATGGTCGCCGGCCCCGGCGTGATGCAGCCCGACGGCACGATGAAGCACGAACCGCGCATGGACGCGAAGGCAGTCGGCGATGCCGTAGCGTACATGGCCGGCCTGCCGCTGGATGCCAACGTGCTGTTCATGACGGTCATGGCCACCAAGATGCCGTTCGTCGGACGGGGTTGATCGACCCGCTGGGGTCGTCCCAGGACGCATCGTCGTCATTGCGAGCGAAGCGAAGCAATCCATCGCGCCGCTTGCTGTGGCATGGATTGCTTCGTCGCTTCGCTCCTCGCCATGGCGGCTAAACCTACTCCAGCCGCTCCACCTTCCGCAGCGTCGGAAACAGCTTCATCCACAACAGCGCGATCGCGATCGTGCCGACGCCACCGAGGACGGCGGCCGGCACCGTGCCCAATAGCGCGGCGGTGACGCCGCTTTCAAACTGGCCGAGCTGATTGCTGGCA
>PNLC01000373.1 GCA_013822885.1 Bradyrhizobium sp. | reverse complement strand
ACCAACATCCCGTTCCTGTCGGCGCTGGTGACGCACCCCAAGGTGCGCGCCAACACCATCGACACCGGTTTCATCGAACGGGAATTGAAGAAGCTGACGGAATTCTCGGGCGTGCCCGGCGATCTCGAACTTTGCGCGGCCGTTGCTGCCATCGTGCACGAGGAGAAAAAGTCGGCGCGCAAGGAAGCGCATTCGCCATGGCAGACATTCGGCTGGATGCCGGTCGGCCAGCGCCAGCGGGTGTTTTCGTTCCGCCAGGGGCAGGGCGCCGAGCACAAGGTGACGCTGCGCTATGGTTCCGGATCGTCGACGCTGTCGATCGGCAAGCACGAATTGGCCTTCGCGACGTCGCCTTCGGAGCAAGGCAGCTTTGATCTTACGATCGACGGCATGAAGTCACGCGTTACCGCCGTGATCGAGGGCCATGAACTCTATTTGCGTACCCGCAACGGCCGCTTCGACTTGCACTGGATCGATCCGTTCGGCGGCGAGAGCGAGGAGCATGTCGGCGAGGACAAGATCGTGGCGCCGTTGCCCGGCACGGTCGTGGCGCTGCTGGCCGAGGAGGGCGCGACACTGGAAAAGGGCGCCGCGATCTTGACGCTCGAAGTCATGAAGATGGAGCAGACGCTGCGCGCGCCCTATGCAGGCGTGCTGAAGAAGATCAAATGCAAGGTCGGCGACATCGTCGGCGAAGGCGTAGAGCTCGCCGAAATCGAACCGGCGGCAGCGTCATGAGCGAGGCCGTCCACATTGTCGAGGTCGGCCCGCGCGATGGGCTGCAGAACGAGAAGACCCCGATCAGTGTCGCCGACCGCATCGCTTTCATCGAGGCCTTGATCGGCGCGGGTCTGAAAGCGGTCGAGGTTGGCGCTTTCGTCTCGCCGAAGGCAATCCCGCAAATGGTGGGCTCGGCGGAGGTGCTGCGCGGCGTCAGCCATCATACGGAATGCGAACTTCCGGTGCTGGTGCCCAACGAGAAGGGCTACGAGGCGTCGCAGGCCTCGGGCGCAAAACTGATCGCGGTATTTGCGGCGGCTTCGGAGAGTTTCTCGCGCGCCAACATCAATTGCTCCATTGCTGAATCGATCGAGCGCTTCAAGCCGGTGCTCACGCGCGCCAGGGCCGACGGTGTCCGGGTGCGCGGCTACATCTCCACCGTGCTCGGTTGCCCCTATGAGGGCGAGATCAAGCCGCAGGCGGTGGTCGACATTGCAAAGGTGCTTTGGGATCTCGGCTGCTACGAGGTCTCACTCGGCGACACCATCGGCGTCGGCACGCCGCTGAAAGCGCGGCAGTTGCTGCGAGCGGTCGCCGGCCACGTGCCGATGGCCAATCTGGCGATGCACTTTCACGACACGTATGGGCAGGCGCTCGCCAATCTCTATGCCGGGATGGAAGAAGGCTGCCGCGTGATCGATTCCGCCGCCGGCGGTCTCGGCGGCTGCCCCTACGCCCCCGGCGCGACCGGGAACGTCGCAACCGAGGACGTCGTCTACATGCTCGAAGGCATGGGCGTCGCAACCGGCGTCGACATGGCGAAGCTGGTCGCGGCGACCAATGTCGTGAGCGGATTGATCAGCCGTCCGCCCGTCAGCCGCGTGGCCGCGGCATTGAACGCGAAGGCGAGGGCGGCCAAATAGGCCGCTTACGCAGCCTTCAGCCCGACGTTCGGCAGCATTGGCCGGTTCAGCGCTTTCGCCCGCCTCGACCTCTGCCTTCTCGTGCGGCAAAAGCGCAAGCCTTGGCGGGCGAGCGTCGTCTTGACGGTCTTGGTGATCAGTTCCCGGTCGGCCGCCGGCAGCGATTGCCAGTCAAGGCCCGAGACGACTGCCGCATCGGCATAAAGCAGCACCGCAACTCATCCTCAAGGGCGGGGTACCGGGGTATGCGGGGATGTGCAGCGACCTCGAAATTGTTCTTCAACTATCCGTGACAGGGCCGCATGCCCGGGTGTGGCAGGTAACAAAACCGGTTGCGGGTTCGTCGTTAGGGATGCGGCAGACGTCGCTTTGATCGAATTGAACCCAACCCAAGGAATCAACCCATGACCATCACGACCCGTTTCGGCCTCGGCCTTTCTGCCGCACTTGTCGCGCTCAGCCTGGCGGTCGCGCCAGCCGCGTTCGCGCAGGACAAGATGGGCAAGGACGACGGCATGAAGAAGGATTCCATGTCCAAGGACGCCATGAAGAAGGACGATGGAATGAAGAAGGACGGCATGAAGCCCGACGGCATGGCGAAGGACGGAATGAAAAAGGACGACGGCATGAAGAAGAACTGAGCGGTCCGTCAGTTTTCTGCACAGGCTCGCCTCACTGCACAGGCTCGCCTCACCGTACAGGCTCGCCTCATTGACGAGGCGGGCCTGTGCCGGTCATGCAGCAAGGGGCCGGGGCCCCCTCCTGCCTACTTCTTCTTGCCCTTGCCTTTGCGGGCGGCATAGCGCGCGTCGCGCTTGGCCTTCTGCTCGGCTTCGAGCGCGGCCAGCCTGGCGGCCTCTTCTTCCTGCTGGCGGGCGAGAAGGGCGGCGGCTTCGGCCGCCGCGGCGGCCTCACGGGCTTTCTCTTCGGCTTTGGCGGCTTCGCGGGCCTCCTTCGCCTTGGCGCGCGCGGCTGCGATCGCCTCGCGCTCGGCCTGCCGGCGCTTCACCTCGGGATCGTCGGGTTTCGGCTGGGCGCGAAACTTGTTCAGGATGTTCTGGCGCGCCTGCATCGCGGCCTTCTGACGGTCCGCGAAGTCTGGTTCCTTGAAACTCATAAAAGAGGCCTTGTTACTTTCACTCTGGGGGTTGGCCGCGTCATGGCGCCGACTGCCGCCTTCGTAAGCGAACCCGGGGCAAATTACCAGAGGAGGCTTGCGTGACCAGCAAACAACGGCAGTGCCGATTAATGCGGGAACTGTGAACGCGTTCATACGGGCCGGGGGAAGCGCTTCTATGATCCGCGCGTCCCAGCAGGAGTGACCGCCATGCCCCGGAATTGGTGGACCCAGAGATCGCTCGTTCTTTCAGCCGCTGCCGTAGTGCTTGCCGGCGCCATCGGGTTCATTGCGGCAGGAATGTCCTATCCGGCGCCGGTCGCACGCGCCACCCTCGGTTCGGATTGGGAATGTACCAGGCTCGCATTCGTCTTCACGACGTGCAGCCGGGCGAAGCACACCGAGGCCAGGCCAGTCCGCGTGGCCAAGAGCGCAGTGTGCACGCGGCTGCGGACGTAATACAATACGCCCGCAGCGGACCTGGTTAGAACTGGAGCAACTTCATGCAACGACTGTCTCGTCTTGTGGCGGCCACATCGGTGGCGGCTCTCACATGCTTGCCGGCGGCGGGTATCGCGCTGGCCCAGAGCGCGCCAAATACCGGGGCTGGAACAACAACGGCAGCGCCTTCCACCACCGCGGTGGAGACGGCACCCGCGGCAGAAAAGGGAAAAGCGGCGCCGAAGAAAAAGAAGCCGGCCAAGATGACCCGGCAGCAGGAGATCGACCGGTCGATCGATCAAGGCACGGTGCCGGCGCGGTACCGTAGTTCGGTGCCGAAGGAATACCAGCAATATATTCCGTTCGATAAGCGGTAGGGCCAGAGCAGGCCTCGAGGGATGCGCGCCGGGCGAATCGCTGCGCAACAGGCAACAGAAAAACGCACCCACAACCCACCGTACTGCTACGGATTGGCCGCGCGCGCAGGCGGCATCTATAACGCCCTCGCTTGCAGCGGGGGGCAGTGTTCGTTGGATCACCACGGACGCTGGAACTGGAGGCTACGAGGCCCGGACTCCTAGGCACTCCGGGCCTCGTTTCTCTGGTGACCTTGTAGAAGCGCTGCGGCGGAGCCGCGGAATTGGCGACGGTTTCCGCGGCGCGGCCACCGGCAGCGAAGCATTCTCGCCCAGTAGCGATGCTGGTCGGCGCCTCGCCCGAGCGCCCGCAGCGTTCGGGTTTCCAGGTACCGCCGGAGCCGGATATAGATGCAATTAGGTGGAAAAGCCGTTGCTATTCAACGGAATTTTAAAATCTCATTAAACTAAAAATGAGTTCCTATTGGGGCCGCACCGCCGCGCGGTCCGAATAGCCGGGCGCCGCCCTTTTCACCTACCCCAGGGGAGACGCGCGCTCGGCTATTTTGGGAAAACTGGTGCGGCCCGACCTGTTTGGACAGAGACGGAGCCGTCGTTTGAACTGGCACGGCACCAGGGCGCGGCAATCTGTCGTGGGCTTCAGGCGTCGAGCAGGTCGCCCGGGTGAAACGGCTTCTGCAGGAAGCGCACATCTGCGGGGATCTGCAGGCTGTTTTCGCCCGACATCAAGATCACCCGAAGATGCGGAAATCGTTCCTTCGCGAAGCAGGCAACGTCGAGGCCCGTGCCTTCGCCGGCCAGTCTGAAGTCTGTCACGAGCAGGCTGAGTTCCGCGCCGACCCGCGCGATGATGAGTTCGGCCGCTTCGGCGCTTTCGCACTGAATGACGTCCATGTTTTCGTCCTTCAGGAAGTCGCTCAGGATTTCGCGCTGGAGTTCGTCGTCTTCGACGACAAGTGCGACCGGTGGAAGGGGCATTCAAGTCTCCGTCTTCGATCGTTAAGTCCCAGCGTCGACAAAGGTTCTGGTGAGATCCGGCTGTCCGGCCGAAACCGGACCATCGTGCGCCGTCGTGCGGATCGAGGGAAGCACTGGTCCTCTGCCAAGCTGACAGACACCGGCCCTATTCATAGCCGGCGCGGCGCACGTTGACGCGGCACAGTCCTTCGCAGCCGATCTTGCGCGCCGCGCCCAGCGAGAAGTCGAGCACCCGGCCGCGAGCGTATGGGCCGCGGTCCTGCACCGGGCATTCGATCTTCTTGCCGTTCTCGAGATTGGTGACGACGAAGATGGT
>PNLC01000372.1 GCA_013822885.1 Bradyrhizobium sp. | reverse complement strand
TGTGATGTATCTCGGCCGCATCGTGGAGATCGCCGAGGGCCGCGAGTTGTTTGCCAATCCCAGGATGCCCTACACCAAGATGCTGCTGGGCGCGGTCCCTGATCTGGCGATGTCCGGCCGCCAGCGGATTCCGGTCAAGGGCGAAATTCCCAATCCGATCGATCCGCCGCCCGGCTGCGCCTTCAACCCGCGCTGCCCGCTGGTGTTCGATCTCTGCCGGAAGGAAGCGCCCGTCCTGATCGACGGCGTCGCCTGCCACGCCGTCAACCAACCGGTTGAAGCCGCAGCTTTGGCATGATCACGGAGATGGGTGCAATGCGTGGCATCCCAGCGGTTGGCATCCAACTTCGCCTGTGGTCAAGTGCGCCTGCCTCAAAATACCAGCACGGAATTGGATTCCCATGAGCAACATCAATCCCGATCCGTTCACCACCCGGCCGGAAATCGAAGGCACCTTCGGCGTCGTCACCTCGACGCACTGGATCGCGACCGCGGTCGGCATGGGCATTCTGGAAAAGGGCGGCAACGCCTTTGACGCCGGTGTCGCCACCGCCTTCACGCTGCAGGTGGTCGAACCCCATCTGAACGGACCCGGCGGCGACGTGCCGATCATTGTCCATGACACCAAGCGCGGCCGCACCGAGGTGATCTGCGGCCAGGGGCCTGCGCCCGCAAAAGCCACCATCGCGCACTACAAGAGCGAAGGCCTGGAAATGGTGCCCGGCACCGGGCTTCTCGCCGCCTGCGTTCCCGGCACGTTCGAATCCTGGATGCTGCTGCTGCGCGATTACGGCACGATGCGGCTGCGCGACGTGCTGGAGCCCGCGATCGCCTACGCCCGCGACGGCTATCCGCTGGTGGAACGGGCGGCGGCGACCATCCAGGTCGTCGAGAAACTATTCCGCAATCACTGGACGACATCGGCGGCGGTCTATCTGCCGAACAACGAGGTGCCCAGGCCCGGCACGCTGTTCACCAACAAAAAGCTCTCCGAGACCTATGCCCGCATCCTGAAAGAAGCCGAGAGCGCCGGCGGCGACCGCGTCGCCCAGATCGAACGCGCGCGAAAGTCCTGGTCGCACGGCTTTGTGGCGGAAGCGATCGACAAATTCTGCCGCACCCAGGAAGTGATGGACGTCTCAGGTTCGCCGCATCGCGGCGTGCTCTCCGCCGACGACATGGCGCGCTGGCAGCCGACCGTCGAGGCGCCGCTGACTTACGACTATGGCCGCTACACCGTCTGCAAGCCCGGCGTCTGGAGCCAGGGCCCCGTCATGCTGCAGCAACTGGTGCTGCTGAAGGGTTTTGAGCTCGACGGGCTCGATCCCGCAGGCCCCGAATTCATCCACCTGCAGATCGAATGCGCCAAGCTTGCCTTTGCCGACCGCGAGAAGTTCTACGGCGATCCAAAGTTCACCGACATCCCGATCGCGACCTTGCTGTCGGATGCCTATAATGACGAGCGCCGCAAGCTGATTTCGAGAGACAGCGCCTCGCTCGATTTCGTGCCCGGCTCGGTGGAAGGCTTCGGCTCAGTCGTAAAACTGCGCCGCGCCGAAGGCCATCGCGAGGCGGTCGGGGCCATGGGCGCGGGCGAACCGACCGTCGGCCGCTTTGGCGAAGTGCGCGGCGACACCGTGCATTTCGACATCATCGACCAGGCCGGCAACATGATTTCGGCGACGCCGTCCGGCGGCTGGCTGCAATCGTCGCCGGTCATTCCAGAACTTGGCTTCTGCCTCGGCAGCCGCGCCCAGATGTTCTGGCTGGAGGAAGATCACCCGGCAGCATTGGCGCCGGGCAAGCGCCCGCGTACCACGCTCTCGCCGACCATGTGCTATCGCGACGGCGAGCCTTACATGGCTTGGGGTTCGCCCGGCGGCGACCAGCAGGATCAATGGACCACGCAGTTCTTCCTGCGCCATGTCCACGCCAAACTGAACCTGCAGGAAGCGATCGACGCGCCCGCGTGGCATTCCGAACATTTCCCGATCTCGTTCTGGCCGCGTACCGCCCGCCCCGGCGTGCTTGTCGTCGAGAACCGCGTGCCGAAGGCGACCGTCGATACCCTGAAGGGCCGCGGCCACGTCGTCGAGATCGGCCCTGATTGGTCGGAAGGCCGTCTCACTGCCGCCTCCAGGGTTGGCCGCCGCCGCCGTGCTGCCGCCAATCCGAGGGGCATGCAGGGCTATGCGGCAGGCCGATAGTGCGAAGAGACAACAAGAGATGACCTGGTCGATCATCGCCCGCGATCCCGCAACCGGCCACATCGGTATCGCCGTCGCGACAAGATTTTTCGCGGTCGGCGCACGCGTGCCGCATATCGCCGCCGGCATCGGAGGCATTGCGACGCAAGCGCTGGTCAATCCCTATTACGGCATCGACGGCGTGACCCTGCTGCGCGAGGGGCGTAGCCCCCGCGAGGTGATCGACACGCTCATTGCCGCCGACGACGGCCGCGAGAGCCGGCAACTGCATGTGATGGACATCAAGGGCCGCATCGCCGCGCATACCGGCCGCGAATGCATCGACTGGTGCGGGCATATTCAGGGCGACGGCTTTTCTCTTGCCGGCAACATGCTGGCGGGCGGAACGGTGCTCGACGACACGGCGCATGCTTATCTCGCCAACGCCGCCCTTCCCTTTGCGCAAAGGCTGATCGCGGCGATGAAGGCGGGCGAAGCCGCCGGCGGCGATAAGCGCGGCAAGCAATCCGCGGCGCTATTGATCCATGCCGACGAGGAATGGTCCGACCTCGACCTGCGCGTCGACGACCATATCGATCCGCTCGCCGAGCTCGAGCGGCTGGAACAGGTCAGCCGTCAGCGCTGGGTGCATTTCCGCCAGTTCATGCCGACGCGCCGGAACCCGGCCGGGATCACCGACCGCGCGATCATCGATGCCACCATCGAAGCTGCAATGGCGGGCAAGGCATGACGTATGCCCCTCATGGAGAGCGGCGCAAAGCGCCGTCTCGAACCATGGGCCCCGCTGGCGGCTTCAGCCTTTGAGACGCGGCGAAGAACCGCTCCTCCCGAGTGAACGCAAGTGCGTTCATCCTGGGATGAGGGATAGAACTGGCTAAATCACGATCTCCCGCAGCACCCTCCGGCAATCCATCTCATATTCGAGATCGATGACCGGCGGCCGGGCGAAATGCCAGGTCAGGCCCGCGCGCGCGGCGCCGGGAAAGACCAGCGCATCGGCAAAGACCGGATAGAAATCATGGATTGTGTAGGTCTGCGTCGCCGTCGCGTCATTCCAGCCGAAGCCGAATTCGCCCATTCGCTTTTCCATCACACCGACGACGTAACGGACCTTGTCCGCGATCCCCTCCGGGCTGATATCGCGGTAACGCACCGTGCGCTCGGCATAGCTGGCGTTGCCTTCCTGCGACTCGCCGCTGCCGGCGATTACGAACGTGGGCGTGGCGCTGT
Organism: Bradyrhizobium sp.; assembly: GCA_013822885.1. GTDB lineage: Bacteria > Pseudomonadota > Alphaproteobacteria > Rhizobiales > Xanthobacteraceae > Bradyrhizobium. The sequence goes on along the minus strand of PNLC01000372.1, from coordinate 1,437 downwards.
GGCTCGGCCGCGTAAACGAAAACGCGTAGAACGACGGCTCGGACGGCGGATCGATTTCCGGGCAGACATTGCTGCGCGCCACCGGATTGGTCCTCTCGTCGTAGATGCCCCACTCCGCCAGCGTCTTGACGTAGTGCAGGTTGAAGTTGCGAAAGCCCTCGTCGGTGAAGGCAGCCGGCGAGCGCAGCTCGCAGGCGCAGAACGAAGTCAGCGGCCTGCCCGCCGCCTGGATGTAGTTTGCGATTTGCACAAACCCTTCGGCCAGCGGCACCGGCCTGTCGAAGCGTACCCGCTCGATCTCGTAGCCGGGATTGGCGGCCACCCCGCCGGAATACTGAAACACGGCCGGGATGAAGCGGTAGTTGCCGGCGGGAAAGTCGCTCGTCATCGTGCCCCCTGTTTTCTCTGCCAATGCACAGCTTAGCGATCGTCGCCGGCGCTGGACATAAAAAAAGCGACGTCCGCGATTTCCGCGGCCGTCGCCCTCATTCCCGCCCAAAAACCAAGGCTCAGGTCGGCTTCAACGCGTTGTTGCCGAGATCGAAATCGGCGATCTCTTTGGTCCGCTGCGAGCCGGCCTTGGCCTGGTGGTCGGTCGCCAGCCAGACATAGACTGCCGGCAGCACGAACAGCGTGAACAGCGTGCCGATCGACATGCCGGAGACCACCACGAGGCCGATCGAGAAGCGGCTTGCCGCGCCGGCGCCGGTCGCGGTCAGCAGCGGGATCAGGCCGGTGACCATCGCCGCCGTCGTCATCAGGATCGGACGCAGCCGGATCCGGGCGGCCATCTCGATCGCGGAGCGTTTGTCGAGGCCTTCCTTGAGCTGCAGTTCGTTGGCGAACTCGACCATCAGGATGCCGTGCTTGGTGATGAGGCCGACCAGCGTCAGCAACCCGACCTGGGTATAGATGTTGATGGTCGCGACGCCGAAGAACAGTGGGATCAGGGCGCCGACGATGGCCATGGGAACGCTGATCATGATGACAAGCGGGTCCCTCAGGCTCTCGAACTGCGCCGCCAGCACCAGGAAGATGATGATGAGCGCGAAGCCGAAGGTGATCGCGAGCTGATTGCCCTCCTGCACATATTGCCGGGAGTCCGCCAGATAGTCGTGGCCAAAACCGTTAGGCAGCTTCTTGGCTTCGCCCTCCAGGAAGTCCACCGCCTGGCCGACCGTGACGCCCGGCATCGGCACCGCCGAGAAGGTCGCCGAGTTGAGCTGATTGTAGTGCGTCAGCGAGTTCGGATCGGTACCGGTCTCGATCGACACAATGGTCGACAGCGGCACCAGTTGCCCGGTGTTGGTCGGAACGTAGTAGCCACCGAGCGATTCCGGCGACAGCCGCATGCCGCGCGGCACCTGCGGGATCACCTGATACGATCGTCCCTCGAGATTGAAGCGGTTGACGTAGTTGCCGCCCAGCAGCGTCTGC
>PNLC01000371.1 GCA_013822885.1 Bradyrhizobium sp. | reverse complement strand
CGGCCGCTGATCTCGGTGCTGGCGCGGATGGAACGGCGCGGCATCTCGATCGACCGGCAGGTGCTCTCGCGGCTGTCGGGCGATTTCGCCCAGACCGCCGCGCGCGTCGAAGCCGAACTGCAGGAGCTCGCCGGCGAGCCGATCAATGTCGGAAGCCCGAAACAGATCGGCGACATCCTGTTCGGCAAGATGGGCATTTCCGGCGGCACCAGGACCAAGACCGGCGCGTGGTCGACGTCGGCGCAGATCCTCGACGAGCTCGCCGAACAGGGTCATGAGTTTCCGAAGAAGATCCTGGAATGGCGGCAGGTGTCGAAGCTGAAATCGACCTATACCGACGCGCTGCCGAACTATGTCCATCCGCAGACCCATCGCGTGCACACGACCTACGCGCTGGCTGCCACCACCACCGGGCGGTTGTCGTCCAACGAGCCGAACCTGCAGAACATTCCGGTTCGCACCGAGGACGGCCGCAAGATCCGCCGCGCCTTTGTCGCAACGCCCGGGCACAAACTGGTCTCGGCTGATTATTCGCAGATCGAGCTGCGGCTGCTCGCCGAGATCGCCGACATTCCCGTGCTGAAGCAGGCGTTCCGTGACGGGCTCGACATTCACGCCATGACCGCTTCGGAAATGTTCGGCGTGCCGATCAAGGACATGCCAAGCGAGATCCGCCGCCGGGCCAAGGCGATCAATTTCGGCATCATCTACGGCATCTCGGCGTTTGGTTTGGCCAACCAGCTCGGCATCGCCCGCGAGGAAGCCTCCGCCTACATCAAGAAATATTTCGAGCGCTTTCCGGGCATCCGCGCCTACATGGACGACACGAAGGAGTCATGCCGCAGGAACGGCTATGTCACCACGCTGTTCGGCCGCAAGATGTACTACCCTGATATCAAGGCCTACAACGCCTCGGTCCGCGCCTTCAACGAGCGCGCGTCGATCAACGCGCGCCTGCAAGGCACGGCCGCCGACATCATCCGCCGCGCCATGATCCGGATGGAGGATGCGCTGGCGGCGAAGAAGCTTTCCGCGCAGATGCTGTTGCAGGTACACGACGAACTGATTTTCGAAGTGCCCGAGAACGAGGTGGCGGCGACGCTGCCGGTGGTGCAGCACGTCATGCAGGACGCGCCGTTCCCCGCGGTGCTGCTGTCGCTGCCGCTGCAGGTCGATGCAAGGGCAGCGAATAATTGGGACGAGGCGCACTGAGGCGCAGTTTCCTTCTCCATTGTAAGGGGAGAAGGAAAAGAACCTCACGTCGCGTAGTCCGGCTCCTTGCGGTCCAGCATCCGTTTCAAGGCATCGAAATGGCGCTGGGCCGGGCTCGGTCCGTTGTAGAGATGATCGTCCCGGTAATCGCGCTGGGTCTTTTCGACTACCGGGGCCGGGAGCTGCTTCAGTCTCTGCCCGGTCCACATTGCGTAGATCTGCACCTGCGCGGCGCGCTCGATGTAATAGAGCATGTCATAGGCATCGGCGACAGTGGCGCCGACCGTGGAGATGCCGTGGTTGGCCATGAACAGCACCTTCTTGTCGCCGATCACGCCGGCCAGCCGCGCGCCTTCCGCGGGATCGAGTGCCGGGCCGGTGTATTCGTCGTCATAGGCAATGGCACCCGACAGCCCGACCTCGGTCTGGCCGATCTCCTTGATGCGGGGATCTTCGAGCCGCGTCAGCGCGCTGGCGTAGGGCATGTGGGTGTGAAACACGGCCCGGGCCTGCGGCAGCGCCTTGTGGATCGGCGCGTGGATGCAAAAGCAGGAACGCTCCACCTCGCCCTCGCCGCGCTTGACCTCGCCATCGTCGATGCCGACTTCCATGAAGCAGGACGCCGTAACCTCGGACCAATGCGTGCCGAACGGAATCTGGTAGTACCGGTCCGTGCTGCCGGGCACGACGAAGGTCAGATGGTTGAAGATGCCTTCGGAAAAGCCCTGGTTGAAGGCGAGTCGATGGGCGGCTGCGAGATCGACCCGCGCCTGCCATTCCTCGGCGCTGCTGCTGTCCTGGAGCGATTTCGGCGATACCCTGAATTGCATGCGCGTTCTCCCTGCTCGCTGATGGCTGCCTCTCCGCGGAGGCTTTTCACGGCTGTTATGCAAGGTATTGTAGCGCAAATTGGCCATGGCCGCGGCTGAAATTGCAGCGGGCCTGCTATCCCGGTTTGCGGCACCGGGCGCAGCCAAGCCCTCCGCTGTCGTCCCGGCCTTGAGCCGGGACCCATAACCACAGGCCTTCGTTGTTGCATGAGGCTGGAGCCACAGCGAGACGAATAATGCCGGCCTGTGGCTATGGGTCCCTGCGTTCGCAGGGACGACGAGAGCGTCACGCGCTCCTTGCCAGCGCGCCGTCGATCATCGCGACTGCATTCGCAACACCATAGACCGCGACGAACGAGCCGAAGCGCGGGCCTTTTTCCTGGCCGAGCAGAACCTGGTAGAGCATGTTGAACCAGTCGAGCGAAACGCCCGGCCTGCCGTCCTTGCCCTTTTTCACCTGATCCAGGAACGGCTCGCGGCGGCCGATCTCGTAGACCACGTTCTGGATTTCCTCCGCGCTCGATCCCGCCGCCATATTCGACAGCGCATCGCGCAGATCCTGCAGCGCGGCGCGCTCGCCCTCGGTGGGTTCGCGGAACTGTTTCGTCGGTGCCACGAAGTCGCGGTAATAGTTGATGGCGTAGCCGACCATCGCATCCAGCTTGGGGTGGGTCTGCGGCGTCACGCCCGGGCGATAGCGGCCGATGAACCCCCACAGCGTTTCGGCATTCTCCGCGTTCGAAGACGACACCAGCGTCAGCAGAAGCTGGAACGTGACGGGCATGTCGGCCTTGGGCGGCTTGCCCGAATGGATGTGCCAGACTGGATTGGCAAGCTGCTGCTTCGCATCCTGCCGGGTGAAGCCGTCGAGGAATTGCTGGTAGTCGTCAACGTTGCGCGGGATGACGTCGAAATACAGCCGCTTCGCCGACTTCGGCTCGCGGTACATGAACAGCGACAGCGATTCCGGCGAGGCGTAGCGCAGCCATTCGTCGATGGTCAGCCCGTTGCCCTTCGACTTCGAAATCTTCTGGCCCTTGTCGTCGAGGAACAGCTCGTAGTTAAAGCCTTCCGGCGGCGTGCCGCCGAGCGCGGCGCAGATCTTGCCCGACAGCTTGACCGAGTCGATCAGGTCCTTGCCGGCCATTTCATAGTCAACGCCGAGCGCGAACCAGCGCATCGCCCAGTCCGGCTTCCATTGCAGCTTGCAATGGCCGCCGGTCACGGGGAGCGTGACGCGCTCCTTCGTTTCCGGATCGTCGTAGGAGACGGTACCACCCTTCACGTCGTGCTCGACGATCGGCACGTAGAGCACCATGCCGGTGCGCGGGCAAATGGGGAGGAACGGCGAATAGCTCGCCGCGCGCTCCTCGCGAAGCGACGGCAGCATGATGGCCATCACCTTCTCGAGCCGTTCCAGCATGCGCAGCAGCGCGGCGTCGAATTTTCCTGACGTATAATAGTCGGTCGAACTGGCGAATTCGTAGTCGAAGCCGAACGTATCGAGAAACGCGCGCAGCCGCGCGTTGTTGTGCGCGCCGAAACTGTCATGGGTGCCGAACGGATCCGGCACGCGCGTCAGCGGCCGGCCGAGATGCTGCTCCAGCATCTCCTTGTTCGGCACGTTGTCCGGCACCTTGCGCAGCCCGTCCATGTCGTCGGAAAATGCCAGGAGCCGCGTCTTGATCTTGTCCTCGGTCAGCACGCGAAAGGCATGCCTCACCATGGTGGTGCGCGCGACCTCGCCGAAGGTGCCGATATGCGGCAGGCCCGACGGGCCGTAGCCGGTCTCGAACAGCACCTCGTCCTTCGGGCTTTTCTTCAACCGCGCGACAATGGCCTTGGCCTGCTCGAACGGCCAGGCGTTGGATTGTTCGGCGAGCGCACGCAGATCGCTCGGGCTGAAGGCAAGGTCGATCGTGGACATCTGGAAAGGCTTTCTCCGGGGCCGCGGAAACTAGCGCTTCCGGGCCAAAATGCAAAATGACGGCCTCTCCGTCGTCATTCCGGGATGGTGCGCAAGCACCAGACCCGGAATCTCGAGATTCCGGGTTCGATGCTTGCGCATCGCCCCGGAATGACAGCGCGCTAAAACGGGCTGATGGAAAAATACCGCAGCCACAGATCGGTGAAGCGGCCTTTTTCCCAGATCCGGAACAGCGCCCAGTTCAGCGATGTCCGCAGCAGGTCGTTGCCCTTGCGGACGGCGATGCCGATACCCTCGCCGAAATAGCGGCTCTCGACGAAAGGGCCGCCCGAGAACGCGCAGCATTCGGCCGAGTCCGTGCCGTTGACCCAGAACGCCAGCGCGATCGCATCCCCGAAGATGAAATCGACCTCGCTCCGGCGCAGCGCCAGCCGCAGCGCGTCGTCATTGGCGTAGGATTTGAGCTCGGCGTCGGTGAACATCGCCTTTAGATAGGCCTCGTGCGAAGTGCCGGCGATGACGCCGACCTTCTTGCCCTCGAGGAATTCGGGGCGGACCTCCGGCATCACGGCGTCGCGCCGCGACACGAAGCGGGCCGGCGCGCGGTAATAGGGATCGGTGAAATCGAGCCGGGCGCGCAAGGCCGGCGTCACCGCCAGCGAGGCGATGATGGCGTCGCCGCGGTTGCTGGTGATCGCATCGACCAGCGTCTCGAACCGGCGCATCTGGATGGTGCAGGTGACCTTGATCTCGTCACAGAGCGCGCGCGCCAGGTCGACGTTGAAGCCGGCGGGATTGCCGTCCGGGCCGGTGAAGTTGAACGGCGGGTAGTCCGTCTCGGTCAGGAACCGGATCACGGTGAGGCGGGACATATCCGGCCGGTCAGGCCGCCGCCGCGGATCCCAGAAACCGGGCACCGCCTGCGG
>PNLC01000370.1 GCA_013822885.1 Bradyrhizobium sp. | reverse complement strand
CCGCACGACGCCGGGCACCTGCGGGACCGTGATGGCGATGATCACGGTCCAAACGCTGGAGCGGAACAGCGACACCATGGCGATCGCCAGAAGAATGGCCGGGATCGCCATCAGCCCGTCCATGATGCGCATGATGACCGCGTCGAGCAGCCGGAAGAAGCCCGCGAGCAGACCAAAGAACAGGCCGCAGACGACGCTGATCAGCGCCACCGCAACGCCGACCAGGAGCGAGACGCGCGCGCCATAGACAACGCGGCTGTAGATGTCGCGGCCCAGCCCGTCCGTGCCGAACCAGGCGACCATCTTGATGCGCTCGCCGGTATCGGTGCGGAAAAAGAACTCCGCGCCGGGCACCTTGTTGCGCGCGATCGGATTGATTCCGGTGGGATCGATGGTGCCGAGCCACGGCGCCAGCAGTGCCATCAGCAACACGATCGCGATCACCGTGCCGCCAAACAGGATGGCCGGATTGTGCAGGAGGCCGCGGAACACCGCGCTCGGCTTGGCCGGCGCCTGCGCGATGGGGGCATCGAAAATCACATCGGCCATCAGTAGCGGATCCTTGGGTCGAGGATGGTGTAGAGCATGTCCACCGCGAGGTTGATCATGACGTAAACGAAGGAGAACAGCAGGATCACGGCCTGAATCGTCGGATAGTCCCGCGCCAGCACGGCATCGACGGTCAGCCGGCCGAGCCCCGGAATCGTGAACACGCTTTCGGTGACGACGACCCCGCCGATCAAGAGCGCGATGCCGAGGCCAATCACGGTGACGATGGGCACCGCTGCGTTACGCAAGGCATGGCGGAACAGCACCTTGCGTTCGATCTGCCCCTTCGCCCGCGCGGTGCGGATATAGTCCTCCGACAACACCTCCAGCACGCTGGTGCGGGTCATGCGGGCGATCAGCGCGACATAGATGACGGACAGCGTCATCGAGGGGAGGATCAGCCGCTCCACCCAGCCGCCCAAGCCCTCCCCGATCCGCTGATAGCCCTGCACCGGCAGCCAATTCAAATAGATCGCAAACACGTAGATCAGGATATAGCCGATCACGAACACGGGCACGGAGAAGCCAAGCACCGAAAAGCCCATTACGATGCGATCGATCCAGGAACCGTGCCGGTGCGCCGCCAGCACGCCGAGCGGAACCGCGACCAGCACCGCTATCAGGATCGTGAAGAAGGCGAGCGACAGCGTGGGCTCGATTCGCTCGCCGATCAGCGCGGCGACCGTCTTCTTGAAGAAGAAGCTCTCGCCGAAATCGCCGCTCAGCACGTTAGCCGACCAGATAAAGAACTGCTCGATCAATGGACGATCGAGGCCGAGCTGGCTGCGAATCTGCGCCACTTGTTCCGTGGTGGCATTGTCGCCGGCGATGATCGCCGCCGGATCGGAGGGGGTCAGGCGGAGCATCAGGAAGATGAACACCCCAACCACCAGCATCACGGGAATCGTGCCGAGCAGTCGCCGGAACAAGTAGCCATACATCGCCATGAACACGCAGGTCCCTGAAAGTGAACGGGCGGCGGTGAACCGCCGCCCGTCGTCGTTACGTCACTTGGTGATTTCGACGTTCCAGAGCACCGGCACCGGGGACGTCAGGTACCCTTTGACGTTCTTGCGCATGGCAACCGGCTGGATGTACTCGCCGACCGGAATCTCCGGCGTGAACTCGATGGCGCGTTGCTGTACCGCTTCGGCGATTGCCTTCTGCTTGGCGGGATCGGTCTCGCGGGCGAAGTCGTCGCGCAGCTTCTCCAGCTTCTCGTCGCAGGGCCAGCCGAACGAGGCCTTCTCGCAAGACGCGTTCACGTAGGCCGTCGAGATCGGGTTCATCACGTCGGCAGCGACCCAGGCCGTGAGGAAGGCGTTCCAGCCGCCCGCTTCCGGCGGGTCCTTCTTGGCGCGGCGGGCGACCAGCGTCTGCCAATCCATCGATTGCATGTCGACCTTGAAACCCGCCTTCTCCATCAGCGATTTCGCCACCGGAGCAAGGTTGGTCAGGGTCTTGAGATCGGTGGAGTGCATCAGCAGCACCGGCGTGCCGTCATAGCCCGCCTCCTTCAGCAACTCCTGCGCCTTCTTGGCGTTGGAGGTCAGCAGCCCGTCCATTCCCTTGGTGGTGGCAAGCGGCGTGTCGCAGATGAACAGCGCCTTGCACGGCCTGATGTAGTTCTCGTCACCGATGGTCGCCATCAGGAAGTCTTCCTGGTTGAAGGCATACCACAACGCATGGCGGACTTTCGGATTGTCGAAAGGCTTGTGCAGCGTGTTTGGCCGGAAGACGTATTGCAGCTTCGCCAGCGGCGACACGAAAATATTTACGTTCGGGTCCTTCTTCAGGGTTGGAAGCAGGTCGTGGCTGGGCGCCTCGATGAAGTCGATCTCGCCTTTGGAAAGCGCGTTGACCGCCTGCTGGGCATCGGAAATGGCGCGCCATTCGACGCGATCCACCTTTGCGATCTTGCCGCCCGCGAGACCCGAGGCAGGCTCGGAGCGCGGCTTGTACTTGTCGAACTTAACGTAAACGGTCTTGTCGCCGGGCTTCCATTCATCCTTGACGAAGACGAACGGGCCGGAGCCCGTGAAGTCCTCGATCTGCTTGTTGGGATCGGTGTCGGCGACGCGCTTGGGCATCATGAACGGCACGTTGGAGGACGGCTTCGACAGACCCAGCAGCACGAGGCCGGTCGGTTCCTTGAGCTTGATGGTGAAAGTCTTGGCATCGACCGCGTCGATCGAAGCAACGAAGGTCATCATTTTCTGACCGAGCGAGTCCTTTACCGCCCAGCGTTTGATGGAAGCGATGCAGTCTTCCGACGTTACCGGCTTGCCGTCGTGCCACGACAGCCCTTCGCGCAACGTGAAAGTATAGGCCTTCTTGTCGGCCGAGGTGTCGTACTTCTCCACCATCTGCGGCTTGATCTCGCCCTTTTCGTCCTGCGCGAGCAGCGTGTCGTAGATCATGTAGCCGTGGTTGCGGACGATGTAGGCCGTGGTCCAGATCGGATCCAGGATCTTCAGATCCGAGTGCATGACGACGCGCAACGTCGTCTGGGCAAGCGCAGGCGCTGCCAAAGTCACCAGGCTGCCGACGCAAGCCGCCGCAAGAATTACTTTTCTAAACGCGTTCATTCCTTCACCTCCGTTGTCGTCTCGACTCCCGAACGCCTATTGTTCAGGCCACTGCCCGTTTTCTAAGCAGACTATAGGGTCGATATTCAGCTTCACAACACCCTTTATGACCCGACGACACTCGCGACGCCGGCGCTCAGGCAGAAATCAGGACAGCCCTTCGGACAGGTCGTCCCTCGGCGGCCGGCCCGCCGCCGAGAGATCGCAGCCCTGGTTTGGCTCCGCCAACACGCCCTTCTCACAAACCTACAATCAAGAATGATGCCAGAATTCCCGATCTTGCGATCCGATGCCGGGAAGGACCAATCGCGCCATGTTTTTCCCTTTACAAATTCGCGCCGGTCCTTCTCGTAACTAGGTCCATACCGACCCAAACATTCCGGCCCAACCGGGAGGACCCATCATGAATCCTGCCAACCTTCCCTTCGATTCCGAAACCATGCTGCAGGGTTTGCGAGCCTGGGTGGAATGCGAAAGCCCGACCTGGGATGCGCGTGCGGTCGATCGTATGCTCGACCTTGCGGCGCGCGAAATGGCCATCATGGGTGCGACCATCGAACGCATCGCCGGACGGCAAGGCTTCGCCGGCTGCGTCCGTGCGCGTTTCCCACATCCAAAACAGGGCGAGCCTGGAATCCTGATCGCGGGTCATCTCGATACCGTTCATCCCGTCGGCACGCTGGAAAAGCTGGCGTGGCGGCGCGAAGGCAACAAATGCTACGGACCGGGCATCTTCGACATGAAGGGCGGCAACTACCTCACCCTCGAAGCCATCCGGCAACTGTCCCGCGCCGCGTTCACGACGCCGCTGCCGATCACCGTACTGTTCACGCCGGACGAAGAGGTCGGCACGCCCTCGACCCGCGATATCATCGAGGCTGAGGCGGCGCGAAACAAATACGTGCTGGTGCCGGAGCCGGGCCGCGCCAACAACGGCGTGGTCACCGGACGATACGCCATCGCCCGCTTCAATCTCGAGGCCATCGGGAGGCCGAGCCATGCCGGCGCCACGCTCTCATCGGGCCGTTCCGCGATCCGCGAGATGGCGCGCCAGATCATCGCCATCGACGGCATGACGACGGAAGACTGCACCTTCTCGGTCGGCGTCGTGCATGGCGGCCAATGGGTCAATTGCGTTGCCACTACCTGCAGCGGCGAAGCACTCAGCATGGCCAAGCGGCAGGCCGACCTCGATCGCGGCGTCGAACGGATGCTGGCGCTTTCCGGCAGCAGCAACGATGTCACGTTCAAAGTCACGCGCGGCGTGACCCGGCCGGTCTGGGAACCGGACGCCGGCACGATGGCACTTTATGAACACGCGCACGGGATTGCGAAAAGCATGGGCCTCGAACTCCCGCATGGCAGCGCCGGCGGCGGCTCCGACGGCAATTTTACGGGTGCCATGGGCGTTCCGACGCTGGACGGCCTGGGCGTTCGGGGCGCCGACGCCCATACGCTCAACGAGCATATCGAAGTCGACAGCCTCGCCGAGCGCGGCCGTTTGATGGCGGGGTTGCTGGCGACGCTAAGTTGAGCGGCGCGAAGTCGCGAACGAGGCCGTCAATACGCCAGCTTCCGTGGTTGAAGTTGCGGCCGACCAACGACGGCCCCTCCGCGTCATTGCGAGGAGCGCAAGCGAGGAAGCAATCCATATCTCTACAAGCCGCAACATGGATTGCTTCGCTTCGCTCGCAATGATGTTGTGGACGGCCCCACCTGAACGGCATCAAGTGCCAAAACGTGGTCGCCGGAGCGCCACAAA
>PNLC01000369.1 GCA_013822885.1 Bradyrhizobium sp. | reverse complement strand
GGCAGCGGCATCTGAGACCGCTGAGCGCAACAGCGCCTGGTCGCGCTCGTTGGCAAGCCGCATCGCAAACAGCGTGTTGCACTGGGAGATGATGGTGGCGTCGAGTTCGGCCGGACGCTGGGTCACGAGGCCGAGAAAGACACCATATTTGCGGCCTTCCTTGGCGATGCGCGAGACGGCCTTTCGGGTCGGGCCGAAACCGACGTTGCGGTCGGCGGAGGCGTAGCGGTGCGCCTCTTCGCAAACGAACAGCAGCGGCGACACGCCGTCGCTCCACAGGCCGAAGTCGAACGCCATGCGGCATACCACCGACACCACGGAATCGACGACTTCGGCGGGGAAGCCGGCGAGTTGCATGATGGTCATCGGCCGGCCGTTGGCGGGCAGGCGGAACAGATGGCTGACCACCTCGGCCATGGTGTCGCCGCCGACATTGGCGTTGTCGAACATGAACGCGTAGCGGGGATCGTTGCGCACGGTCTCCACGCGCGAAATCAGCTTGTGATAGATGATGCGCGAGGAGCGGTTCTCGAGCTTGCCCATCCGCTCGTCGATCAGCGAGATCAGGTCGACCAGCCGGTAGGGCACCGGCGTATCGACCGTATAGCCGCCGGTCCTGGGGTCCATGCGCTTGAGCCCGAGGCGGTCGGAGTTCTGGTACTGGGTATAGATGCCCTTTGCCTGAGGTATGATTTCAGCGAGGATGTCGAGTTCCTCGGGCACGCCGGGACGGCCGCCAAACAGCACGTCGACGATCTCTTCGAAATTGAACAGCCAGAACGGCAGTTTCAGGTTGCGCGGGTTGAGCACCAGCGCGCGGTCGCCGAAGCAGCGGCCATACTCGTTGTGGACGTCGAGCAGGAATACCCGCAGGTTCGGCCGCGCCCTGAGAATTTCGTTCAGCAGCAGCGAAACGCTGGTCGATTTGCCGACGCCGGTGGAGCCGAGGACCGCGAAGTGCTTGGAGAGCATCTCCTCGACGTCGACATAGGCGATCACGGACTTGTCCTGCTGCAGCGTGCCGATATTGATCTGGTCGGAGCCGCTCGGCGCGTAGACCGTGCGAAGGTCCTGATTTGTGATGAGGTCGACGGCATCGCCGATCGTCGGATAGTTGGTCACGCCGCGCTGGAATTTGGGCCGCTCGCCGCCGGAAATCTCGCCGAGCAGGTCGACCGAGGCGGTCGCGATATAGCTGTCGGAATTCGGCAGATCCTCGCAGGACACCTCGGTGATCATCGCGACGATGGTGGAGCCCACGCAGCGGATGCTGATGAAGCGGCCGACCGTGGCGCGCACTTCCGAGATGGGCGTCTGGCCTGTCGCAAGCAGTCCGACGCGGGCGAGCGAGCCGCGCACCGAAATCACACGTCCGAAGGATGTCACAGTGTTGAACCCGAATGTCCTGAGATGAGTTGGTTTCAGTATGGGCAGTTCCAACTAGCGAAACGGTTAAGCTGCCGGGATGGCGTATCGGCTAAATCCGCTCCATCGCGGTCACAATTCATTCTGCAACAGAGATTCGTGCGCTGGTTGAGATACGAGTTACGCAGGAAAATCAGGCCCTTCTTGCATCGCCGGTCTCGCCTTACCGCCGTTGCGTATTAACCCCCTGTTTACCATCCCGCAGGAGAGTTCCGTCGAACCGGCGTCCGCTAACTCGCTATGCCCGATCAGAATTGGAACCAGCGCGGCTACCGCGGTAACCGATCGCTAACCGCAAGTTGTAACGCGTCTTCCACTTGTCCGGCGCACCATGTGACTGGGACGCGAGCGAGGAGGCACCTCGGGTGAGCATCGATAGCGGCGATCAAGTGCCGAGCGGCTCTGCCGGTCCTTTCGACAGGGCGGACAAGGTCAAGCTCATTGCCCTGTGCTGCGTCTATCTCGCAGCATCAGTGGCGGCCGATGTTGCGACCCTGGCGTGGAGCGTGCGTGAACGCCTCCTGCTGGCGCTCGTCGTCAGTCTTGCCATGGTTGCCGGCTGGCTATTGAGACGCCATCGGCTGACCAAACAGCGGTTGGCCGCGGAGCGGCGCCAACTCTCGATTGCCGTCAACAATATTTCCCAGGGACTCGTTCTCTATGACGGATCCGCGCGGGTCATCACCTGCAACCAGCCCTACCTGGAGATGTTCGGCCTGTCGCCGGATGTGGCCAAGTCTGGCTGCACTATGCAGCGTCTGATCGCGCACCGCAAAGAGACCGGATCGTTCGAGGGCGACGTCGATGAATTCTGCAATGTGATCATACAAGAGGTCTCGCTCGGAAAGACCACGCGCCAGCTCACGCAGACGCCGGGCGGCCGCGCGATCGAAATCATCAACCGGCCGCTGAAGGAAGGCGGGTGGGTTGCCACCATCGAAGACATCACCGAACGCACCCGCGCCGACGAGAAGATCGCGCATCTGGCGCACTACGACGCGCTGACGGACCTTCCCAACAGGGCCATGTTCCGTGCGCGGCTCGAGCAGGCGCTAGGGGCGATGCGGCCCGGCCAGCAATTGGCCGTCCTCTATATCGATATCGATGAGTTCAAGGGCGTCAACGACGCCCTAGGCCATCCGATCGGCGATGAACTCCTCAAAGGGGTCGCCGGGCGCCTGCGCGGGTGCCTCAGGGACACCGACGTGGCGGCGCGGCTCGGCGGCGACGAATTCGCCGTGATTCAAACCGCCATCACGCACCTGTCGGAAACCACCCGGCTGGTCGATGAGATCCATTCGGCGATCCGGGAGCCCTTCGAGTGCATGGGGCACCTGATCACCACCGACGCCAGTATAGGCATTGCGCTCGCGCCTGCCGACGGGATGGATCTCGACGGGCTGCTGAGGAATGCGGACCTCGCGCTGTACGGCGCCAAGGCCGACGGCCGGCGGACGCACCGCTTCTTCGAAGCCGGCATGGATGAACGCGCCAGGGCGCGGCGAAAGCTGGAACTGGACCTGCGCCAGGCGATCGTCGACGGCGGTCTCGCGGTTCATTTTCAGCCGATCGTCAATCTCGAAAGCGGACAGATCAGCTGCTGCGAGGCGCTGCTGCGATGGCAGCACCCTGAGCGGGGCATGATCCCGTCCACCGAATTCATTCCGATCGCCGAAGAGACCGGCCTGATCAACCAACTCGGCCAGTGGGTGCTCAGCACCGCCTGCACCGAGGCCGTCAACTGGCCGGATCATGTCCGCGTCGCCGTCAATGTTTCACCGGTCCAGTTCAGGAGCAAGACGCTGGCGTTGAACGTCGCCGCGACGCTCGCGGCATCCGGCCTTGCCGCAAGCCGGCTGGAACTCGAAATCACCGAGGCGGTGCTGATTCGTGACGATGAGGCCGCGCTGGAGATGCTGCATCAGTTGCGCAAGGTTGGCGTCCGGGTTGCGCTGGATGATTTCGGTACCGGCTATTCCTCGCTGAGCTATCTGCAGCGCTTCCCGTTCGACAAGATCAAGATCGATCGCTCCTTCATCAAGGATCTGGCCGGCCCCGGTGCTTCCTCGTCCATCGTCCAGGCGGTGGTGAACATCGCCGCCGCCAGCGACATGATGACGACGGCGGAGGGCGTCGAGACCGAGCAGCAGCGGAACCTGCTCTTCATCCTCGGCTGCAACGAGATGCAGGGTCATTTGTTCAGCCCGGCGGTAGCGGCCGCCGACGTCAGGCGGTTGCTGTTCTCGCACCGCGGCAAGGCGATGTCGGCGGCTTGAAACGCCGGGCGCGGCTTGCTATCGACGGTGAGGCAAAAATAAGAAACCGGGCAGGGTGGAACGCGATGAACCGCGACAGCGCGTCTTGAGCGACCTCGCGCGGCCTTCCGCGCTCGCACCATTCCGGATCCGGAACTATCGCTTTCAGTGGCCCGCCGATCTGCTCACCTCGTGGGCGTTCGAGATGGAACTGATCATTCTCGGCTGGTACGTGCTGGTCGAGACCGGTTCGGTGCTGCTGCTTACCGTGTTCGCCTCGCTTGGCTATATCGGTACGCTGGTGGCGCCGATGTTCGGCGTCCTCGGCGACCGCATCGGCCACCGCGACGTGCTGGCGATGATGCGGGCGACCTACGCGGTGCTTGCCGCCGTGCTGATGACGCTGGCGCTGTCGGGCTATCTCGCGCCGCTCCATGTTTTCATCATTGCGGCCCTGATGGGCATCGTCCGGCCGTCGGATCTGGGCGTGCGCGGCGCGCTCGTCGCGACCATCATGCCGCGCGACCAGTTGATCGGGGCGATCAGCATTTCCCGGACCACCATGGACACCGCGCGCATCGCAGGCGCCCTGAGCGGCGCCGGATTGTTCGCCGCGCTCGGCATGGGGCCGGCCTATGTCGCGATCGTCTGCCTCTATATCGCCGCCACCGCGCTGACGCTGTGCGTGGTGGCGCCGGCGAAGCCCGGTTCTGCGGGCGAGGCCGTCGACGCCGCGCTGCAGGCCTCGCCGCTGCGCGACCTGAAGGAGGGCGTGGCCTATGTCTGGACCACGCCGCGCATGCAGGCCGCGCTCTGGGTGGCATTCCTCGCCAACCTGACGGCGTACCCACTCTCCAACGGCTTGCTGCCCTACATCGCCAAGGCGGTCTACGGCACCAACCAGACCGGGCTCGGCTATCTGTCGGCGAGTTTTGCGATCGGCTCGCTGGCCGGTTCGATCGTGCTGAGCCTGATCCGCGATATTCGCGTGGCGCGGCTGATGATCGGCGCTACCGTCGTCTGGTACGTGACCCTGCTGGTATTCGCGCAGATGCAGACGGTGCCGACCGCGATCGTCTGCCTGGCGGTTGCCGGCTTCTCGCAAAGCCTCGCCATGATCTCGGTCGCGGTCATCCTGATGCGCACCGCGAGCGAGAGTTTCCGCGGCCGGGTGATGGGCGTCCGCATGATGGTGATCTACGGCCTGCCGCTCGGTTTGCTCGCCGCCGGCAGCCTGAT
>PNLC01000368.1 GCA_013822885.1 Bradyrhizobium sp. | reverse complement strand
CAAGCCGACATCGTTCAGCAGTTCGAGCGCGCGGCCATTGTACTGGTCGAGCACGCTCTTGGAGCGCCAGAAATCGAATGAGCTTCCATGCTGGCGCTGCAGCGCGACGCGGACGTTTTCCAGCGCCGTGAGGTGCGGAAACACCGCCGAAATCTGGAATGAACGTACCAGCCCGAGACGCGCCACATCGGCCGGCGCCATCGCGGTGATGTCCTGCCCCTTGTAGAGTATCTGCCCAGCGGAGGGCTTCAGAAACTTGGTCAGGAGGTTGAAGCATGTCGTCTTGCCGGCGCCATTCGGCCCGATCAACGCATGAATGCTACCGCGGCGCACCTTGAGAGCGACATCGCGAACCGCGAAGAAACCCGCGAACTCCTTGGTCAACCCGTGGGTTTCGAGAATGAACTCATCAGCCAAACAAATTTCCCCCATCAGCCATCGAGGCGACATCCCTCGCGCGTGGCCAATTTTCCCTTTACGGGCAGGTTCTCCCGGACGTCCCTGGAATCCATCCCGAGCCTGCCGCCTCCGGGCCGGAATATGCCGTCAATGGCAGGGGTTAGGCAAGGCGGAAAGCTGACGCGGGGAAACACATGCCCCAGTTCCGGATGCGCCATAGGTCGCATGCGCCGGCACCGGGCTTGCCGGTCAACCCAGCCGGCCGCGCCGACAAGCCGCCGTTAACGGTGTTTTGCTGCGATCGGCCGCTTTCATACAATATTTCCCCCTCGGGACGCATGATCGCGCGATTTGGGTAGCCTGGAATTGCCGCCTTGGAATTTGAAAGTGCCCAGCCATCGATCGTCAAATCGATCAAGCAGCGCGACCTCTTGAATACGTGGCTGCGGCTATACGCCCGTGAGCAGTCGATCCCGCGCATCTCGGAATATCAGCCGGAGCGGATCGGGGATGAACTCCCCGACCTCGTCTTCTACGGCGTGGATGCCACCGTGCAGCCGCCTCGCCTCATGATCGAGAGCGACGGCACGCGCATGTCGAAGGCCTATGGGAATACCGGCAGGGGCCGCCATCTCGACGAGTATCTTGGTGCGAGGCTCGCTCCAATTGTCATGCCGGTTTATCATGAGTGTATCGCCCGCCGGCTTCCAGCCTACACCATCGCCAATATCGATGACATCTATGGGCGCATCGTCGCCTATGAGCGACTGCTGTTGCCGTTCTCCGACGGCGATGGCGTCACCCATATCATAGCGTCGCTGAAGACCATCAGCGAGGACGGCGGCTTCGAGATCAGAGACCTGATGCGTGGAAACGACAAGCTGCCGGTGCCCAGGCTACGCAGCATCATCGACCGCGATCTGTTTCATCGTGCCCCCGGCCGCATTCCGGCAGGCGACGTGCTCGAGTTCGACTAGGCCTTGCGGCCGCGCGATTTCGACGCCACGTCCCTGGCGTAGATATCCGGCTTGAATCCCACCAGCAGTTTACCGCCGAGATCGAGCACCGGGCGCTTGATCATCGAGGGCTGCGCAGCCATCAGCGTAAGCGCCTTGCGCTCGTCAAGGCCTTCCTTGTCGCCGTCGGGCAGCTTCCTGAACGTCGTGCCCGCGCGGTTGAGCAGCGTTTCCCAGCCGACATCTTCCGACCATTGCTCGAGCTTGTCCTTGCCGATGCCGGCAAGCTTGTAATCATGGAAGTCGTAGGCCACGCCGTGTTCATCGAGCCAGGCGCGCGCCTTCTTCATGGTGTCGCAGTTCTTGATGCCGTAGATGGTGATGGTCATCGTCGGAAATGCCCCCAGTTCAAGACCGCTTCGAAATCTCGAGCCCGCGCTGCGATAGATCGGACATCAATTGATGTGTTCTTTTGCTTGGTTTCCGTTGCGCGGCTAATGTACGACTGATGCCGCGCATAACAAGGCCTGCCGCGATCCATGACTGACGATCCCTCATCGGCGAAGCCCGGCCTGACTGACGCGGAGTTCGCGGTTCATCCGACTGTCTTTGCAAGCGACGCATTCAAGGACCAGGTCGTCGTCATCTCTGGCGGAGCCGGCGGCATCGGGCGCGCCATTGCCTGGTTGTTCGCGCGGCTTGGCGCGCATGTCGCCCTGATCGGGCGCGATCAGGGCAAGCTCGATGCGCTCGTGGGGCAGTTGACGAGCCGCGGCCTGACGGCCTCCGCCTACGCCGCCGACATCCGGGAACCAGAGGCGGTCAATACCCTGTTCGACGCCATCTGGCACGAACAAGGCCGCATCGACAGCCTCGTCAACAGCGCCGGCGGGCAGTTTCCGCAAGCCGCCATCGATTTTTCGGTGAAGGGCTGGAACGCCGTCATCAATACCAATCTCAACGGCACCTGGTACATGATGCAGACCGCCGCGCAACGCTGGCGTGAGCACAAGCATCCCGGCAGCATCGTCAACATCGTCGTTGTCACAACGCACGGCCTCTACGGCATCGCCCACAGCATCGCCGCGCGAAGCGGCGTGATCGGACTGTCGCGCGCGGTTGCAGTGGAATGGGCGCGCTGAACATCAGGGTCAACTGCGTGGCGCCCGGCGCGATCGAGACCGAGGGCTGGAAGGTCTATTCGCCGGAGGCGCGCGCCGCCTATCCGCGCTCGAACCCGATGATGCGCACAGGCTCGCCATGGGACGTCGCGGAAGCCAGCGTCTTCCTCGCCGGACCGTCGGCCAAGTTCGTCACCGGCGAAACGCTGACGGTCGATGGCGGCGGTCAGCTCTGGGGCGAGACCTGGACCACCGGAAAGCCGGCATACTTTCGCGGCGATGGCGAATGAGCCGCTGAAAGCCGATTTCCCGATGACCCGATATCGCCTCGCCATCTTCGATTTCGACGGCACGCTGGTCGATTCGCTTCCGTGGTTTCGTACCTCGCTCCAGGAAACGATTGCGCGGTTCGATCTGGCGCCGGTCAGTCCCGAGGAGCTGGAAGCCATGCGCGGGCTGTCGGCGCGGGACATCATGGCGCGGCTCAAGGTTTCCATGTGGCAACTGCCGGCCATCGTCAGCGACATGCGCAAGCGCAAGCTCGCGGCGGCAGGCGAGACGCCGCTGTTCGCCGGCATCCCGGCGATGCTGGCCGACCTGCAGCGCCTCGGCATCGAGCTTGCCATCGTCAGTTCCGATAGCGAGGCATCCGTCAGGCTCGTGCTCGGCCCGACGGCGAGCCTGATCACCCGCTTCGACTGCGGCGCTGCGGTGTTCGGCAAGCACTGGAAGTTTCGGCGCGTGGCACGAAAGCTCGGGGCGAAGGCGACAGAGGCCATCTGCATCGGCGACGAAATCCGCGACATCGAGGCCGCTGACGCCGCCGGCATGGATTCGGGCGCGGTGGCATGGGGCTACGCGCTCCCCGCCGCGCTGCAGTCGGCAGGGCCAACGCATTTCTTCAAGTCGATCGATGAGATCACGCAGAGGCTTGTCTTGGCGAGATAGCTAAACTAGAACGAAACATGAACTCATCTGCCTCTGTACTGTAAAATGCACTACGATAGTTTCTTTTCCGGAGCTTCCGAATGCCGCGCGTCATAAAACGAAAAGAGCATCCGCTATCGATGCGACTGCCAGAGACAGACATAGCAATTATCGATCGTGCGGCCACCCTGCGCGGCCGTTCGCGGACCGATTTCGTGCGCGAGGCGGCGGTACGTGCGGCGGAGGATGTTCTGATGGAAACGACGCCGATTCGGATGAGTCCGGCTGACTTCAAGGCCTTTATTGATGTTCTTTCACAGCCCGCCCACCCGGTCCCTGAAATGGTCGAACTCTTTCAACGCACGGCTCCGTGGGAATCTAGTGACGTAAAACCCGAGTAGTGAAGGGTGGCTATTTCCGAGCCGGAGTCGCTTACGGCCGCTCACGACGTCTCCGGGTTTTCCTGCGGCAAACCGGCTCTGGATCGATGGCTGAAAACACGCGCGCTCTCCAACCAAGAGAAGGGTTTCACGGCTGCATGCGCTGCAACGTTTTGTAGCCGCGGCCAGCCTGATTGGCGGACGTGCATTCATCGTCAATGCTGTCGATATCGAGGCCTGCGAATTTCTGGAAGCGGCGCGGCTTTATTCCTTTCAAAGACGATCCGCTGATGTTGTTGAGGTCTATCGCCAACATTGCGGCATCGATCGCCCCACCTTCCGGATCTCGCGACTGAATGTGGACGCCGCCAGCGTGTTAGGCCGTTCACAGCACACAACCATAATGCGCCGACGAGACCAGCCGGATGTACTTGTCATGCACTGATCCCGGCCGCACTGCGGCTATCGAAGCCGGCGCGCGCCAATCGGCCATGCGGCGGGCGATCTCTTCCGCTGATACCTGAAGGTTAACCGTGCGGGCGGTGGGGTCGATCACGATGGTGTCGCCGTCACGCACTGCCGCGATCGGGCCGCCGCGCGCGGCTTCCGGCGAGACGTGGCCGATCAGGATGCCGTGCGAGACGCCGGAGAAGCGGCCGTCGGTGATCAGGGCGACGTCCTCGCCGAGGCCCCGCCCCTGCAACTGGATCGTCAGCATCACCATCTCGGGCATGCCGGGCCCGCCGACCGGACCGACATTGCGCACCACGATCACGTTGCCGGGCACGATCTCGCCGGCGCGGATCGCTGCCATCGTTTCGGCCTCGGACTCGAACACGCGCGCGGTGCCGCGAAACTGGCCTTTCTCGAGGGTCTTGCCGGATAGTTTCAGCAAGCAGCTCTCCGGCGCCAGATTGCCCTTGAGGACGCTGATGTGATTGTTCGCCGGTGCGATCGGTTTCGACACCGGCAAGACGATTTCCTGCCGGTCCATCTGCTCTAATGACGGCACGTCAGCGAGATTTTCCGCCAGCGTCTTGCCGCTGACCGTCATGACGTCGCCGTGCAGCAGTCCGGCGCGCAGCAGTTCCTTCATCACAACCGGCACGCCGCCGATCGCATGCAGGCTGCCCATCGCGAACGGGCC
>PNLC01000367.1 GCA_013822885.1 Bradyrhizobium sp. | reverse complement strand
TGCGATGGCGTCGCTGCGACCCACAGCAGCGCTACGCCCGCGATCAGGCCGAATGCGAGGCGCTGCGCGCCGATCCGAAAATAGTTCACGAGCGCTTCTCCTCGCGTTTCGGCGCGGCATCCTTGATAAGATAGCCGGTCACCGAACGTTTCTTGTCGAGCCATTTTTGCGCAACGTCGCGGACCTGGTCGGCGGTAACGGCGCGAATGCGGTCCGGCCAGCTCCGGATGTCGTCGATGGAAAGCCCCGTCGTCAGCGCGCCACCATACCAGCGCGCCAGCGTGGCCTGATTGTCCTGGGCGTAGATCGCCTCGGCAATGAGCTGGGTCTTGACCCGTTCGAGATCCTCGGCGCGGGCGGGATTGGCGATGACGTTTGCAATCACCTCATCCATCACCTGCTCGACCTGCGCGAATTCCACACCAGGCTTCGGCGATATCGAGATCGAGAACTGCGACGGATCGAGCGAGGTGCCCTGGTATCCGGCGCCGGCGCTGGTGGCGAGCGGGCGATCGACCACCAGGGCGCGATAGAGATAGGAGTTGGAGCCGCCGCCCATCAGCTGCGCGAGCACGTCGAGCGCCGGACCTTCGCCAACTGCGCCGGTTGTCGAGGAAGGAACGAGATAATTGCGTCGCAGACGCGTCTGTTCGACGCGTGGATCCGACAGAGTCACCGTGCGGGGTGCTGCGGGCTCCGGCTCTTGCGGGCGGATGCGATGCGCGGGAATTGCCGGTTGGGCCGGGATACCGCCATAGGCCCTTTCCACCATCGGGCGGACTTCGTTGACGTCGACGTCGCCGGCGATCACCAGGATCGCGTTGTTCGGCGCATAGAAGCGCTTGTAGAACGCGAGCGCGTCCTCGCGGTCGAGCTTCTCGATCTCCTGGCGCCAGCCGATCACCGGCCGGCCGTAGGGATGGTTGAGATAGAGCGCCGCCATCATCTGCTCGGTGAGCCGTGCATCCGGATTGTTGGCGACCCGCATGTTGAACTCCTCGAGCACGACGTCGCGCTCGGGCAGCACGTTTTCATCCTTGAGGATGAGGCCGGTCATGCGATCGGCCTCGAATTCCATCATGGAGCCGAGTTGCTCGCGCGGCACGCGCTGGAAGTAGCCGGTATAATCGACCGAGGTAAAGGCGTTCTCGTTGCCGCCGATCCGCAGCACGGTCTGGGAAAACTCGCCGGCGGGATGTTTGGCAGTTCCCTTGAACATCAGATGCTCAAGGAAGTGCGCGAGTCCCGACTTGCCTGGCGTCTCGTCAGCGGAGCCGACCTTGTACCAGATCATCTGCGTCACGACGGGCGTGCGGCGATCCGGGATCACCACCACTTGCAGGCCGTTGCCGAGGGTGAAGCTGGCGGGACGTTCCGACGTGACCGTGGTCTGGGCGAGCGCGCTGCTGGCAGATAAGGCAAATATCGAGATGAAAGCTGCAGCGAACGAAGCGGCAAAGCGGTGCGATGACATCATGACCTATCTGGCGCGCATGCTGCAAAAATGATTAGAGCTATTGCAACATCAATTCGCGCAAATGTTGGAAACAACCCGAACAAACGGTTCGGGATAAAGCCGCGGCATCGTACACCGCGCAGGCATCGGCAATCGTCACGAAGGCGCGAGATAAGCTTAACTATTCGCCATGCTAACTAATCGCCATACTTGCCTTTGGACGGATTGTATTCCTTGTTCAGCGATTCCCTCGGTCCGGTGCCGTAGGCGTAGTTCGATGACGGCGTCTGATAGCCGGCCGGAGGCTGCGTCAGCGATTCCCGTGTCGGCTCGCCCTTGAAAGTGGCGGTCTCGGTCTTGCTGCCGCCGAACAGGCCGCTGAAGCCGCCGCCATAGCCGAGCTGCGCGGGGCTCAGGATCGGGTTGGTGTACGAATTGCCCGGCTGCACCGGATCGTTGTCCTTGCGTGCAGAGCCCGCGGTCTTGCCCGCCGCCAGTTCGGCCGGCGTCAGGATACGGGCCGCTTCACGCGGGTCCTTGTTCTCTTTCTTGCGGGCCGACACGGCGGCCTTGCGGCGCTGCTCGTCGGGATCCTTCGGCCAGTTCGGCGCCTTTGCGTCGGCTGCGGCCGTGGCCGGCGGCGGCAAATCGAGCTTGGGCGGCACCACCAGCGGCGAACGCTCGCGATACTCGATGCCCCGGTTTTCCATGTTGGTGCCGCCGATGCCGGCCATGATGCCTTCGATGATCTTTTCCTCGAAGGTCTTGTCGTCCTCGTCCTCGTCGGCGGCGCGTACGGGGCCCGAGGCCATTACCAGACCGATGCCGAGGACAATGGCGGCGAACCGCAACGCGCGGCTCAGCGAGCTATTCTGCAGGATCCAGGAGCGGGCTTCGGTCTCGCGCATCGTGCTGTTCCCCATTCACAATTTCCGCAACACGCGGGGTCCGGCCTTGAAGGGCGCCAACCCGCATTTGCGGGCATGGATTACCGGTCCGTATCGGCCGGGATCAGGGCGCTTTTGCGGCGGGTACCCCCAGGAAGGAATCATACAATAGGCCGGCTACCCCGGCAACAATGGCCACATCCGCAAGGTTAAATACGTACCAATTGAAGGTTTTTCCGCCGATATCGATGTGGAACAGGGCGAAATCGACCACCGCGCCGTGGAGGAAGCGGTCGATGCCGTTGCCGACCGCGCCACCGATGATCAGGCCCAGCGCGATGGTTGCGAGCAGCGTGCTCGACCGCGCCATCCAGATCCCCAGCACGATCACGGCGATCGCCTTGATCCCGATCAGCACCACCTGGGCGAGCTGATTGTCGGTCTGGAACCACCCAAAACTGATGCCGACATTCCACGCCAGCACCAGGTCGAAGAACGGCGTGACCCTGACTGCGCCGCGATGGGCGAGGTCGAACACGTAGAGCAGCCAGAGCTTCGAGGCCTGATCGAGGATCAGAGAGACGATCGCGGCAATGACGCCGGCGCGAAGGTGAGGGGTTGTCGAGCGTTCGAGGCCTGACACTTATCTCGCCTTCTTTTTCGACTTCTTTGGCCTGGCTGCTACCGACTTTCCTCCCGCCTTTTTACCGGCCTTCTTTTTTTTCGCGGCCTTCTTCGCAGCGGCCTTTGCGGTCCTCTTCTTGGTCCCCTTCGCCGCGGAAGATGCCATCCCGGACCTGGCCGCCTTGGCCTTGGCTTTGGATTTCCTGGCCGCCGCTTTCCTGGTCTTGGCTTTTTTGGCCTTGGCCTTTTTCGCTACGGCTTTTTTTGCCGCAGGCTTCTTCGCTATGGCCTTTTTGGCCTTCGACTTCCCGGCTTTGGCCTTCTTCGCTTTTGCTTCAGCGGGTGCGGTGGCTTCGGCAGCCTTGGTTGGCGCTGCGATTTTCCTGGTGTTGTCCGCGCTCTCGGCTTCGTCGACCTGCGTGGCTGCCAGGATCTTTTTGGCTCTGACCTTCCTGGCAGGTTTGGTAGTCGTTTCGCTTTCTGAAGCGGCCGGCTCAGGCGTCGCCTCCAACGGCGCTTGTTCGGGCTGTTGCATATCGATCAACCCGACAGGCTCGGCGGGCGCTTCGACGGCATCAACCGGCTTGTCGCCTTCAGCGAGCGCTTTCCACTCGCGCAGCGCCTGTGCGTCGCGTGGCGAGACGTCGGGATACTCGGGGTCTTCACCGACGGTGGGCAGGATCTTCCACGACCGCGCACATTTGGTGCCCAAGGCCTTCTCGACCACGACGGCGACACCCGGCACGTCGGCAAGCTTGAAGGCGTTCGCCGGCGCGTCGTCGTTGGTTACCATCGCATTCGAGGTGATGCAGACTTCTGCCAGGTCGATGTCGAACATCATGTTGAAGATGTTCTGGTCCGAGACATGGACGAGCGGCGAGGCCTCGAGCGACGAGCCGATGTTCTTGGCGGCGCGTTCCAGTTCGAGGGCGCCGGTGACGACGCGGCGAACGTTGCGGATGGTTTCCCACCTCGCGGCGAGCGCATCGTCGCGGAACTGGTCAAAGCCTTCCGGCAGCAGCGTCAGGTGCACCGACGGTTCGGCGTTCGGCTTGTACATCCGCCACGCTTCGTCGGTGGTAAAGCTCAGGACCGGCGCCAGCCAGCGCAGGATCGCATCGCAGATGATGTCGATCGTGGTCAGCGCCGCCTTGCGCGCGACCGAGGACGGCGGATCGCAGTACAGCGTATCCTTGCGGATGTCGAAATAGAACGCCGACAATTCGGTGTTCATGAATGCGGACAGCGTCGCCACCACCGTCTTGTAGTCGAACTCGGCGTAGGCCTGGCGCACGATCGCCGCGCGGCCGGCGAGTTCGTGCAGCATCAGCCGTTCCAGCTCGGGCATGTCGGCATGAGCGACCGCCTCAGTGGGATCGAAATGATGCAGCGTGCCGAGCATCCAGCGGATCGAGTTGCGCAGCTTGCGATAGGTCTCGATGGTGTTCTTCAGGATTTCGGGACCGATGCGCTGGTCGTCGGCATAGTCGGTGGCGCAGACCCAGAGTCTGAGGATATCGGCCCCCGAATCCTTCATCACCTTTTGCGGCTCGATGGTGTTGCCGAGCGACTTCGACATCTTGCGGCCGTTCTCATCCAGCGTGAAGCCGTGCGTCAGCACCACGTCATAGGGCGCACGGCCCCGAGTGCCACAGCTCTCCAGCAGCGAGGAGTGGAACCAGCCGCGATGCTGGTCCGAGCCTTCCAGATACATCACGGTGTCGTCGCCACCGTCAATCTTGCGGACGATGTTGCCGAGGGTGGGGAAATGCTGGCGGTCTTCCAGCACGAAGGCGTGGGTCGAGCCGGAATCGAACCAGACGTCGCAGATGTCGTCGACCTTTTTCCAGTCTTCGCCGGCGCGTTCCCTTAGAAAACGCTCGCGTGCGCCATCCATGTACCAGGCGTCGGCGCCTTCCTCCGTGAAGGCTTCGGTGATGCGCTGATTGACGATTTCGTCCTGCAGGA
>PNLC01000366.1 GCA_013822885.1 Bradyrhizobium sp. | reverse complement strand
AAAAGCCTTCGTCGAGGCCCAGGTGCTCGCCGACGCGGTCGCCGCCTGCGAGAAGGCGCAAAGCTCGACCCCGTTCAAGTGGACCGGCGCCAAACAGACCGCCATGATCGGCGTGACGTCCGTCAAGCTCAACAAGGATACCATCATCCCGAGCTATACGCTGGTCGCCGACAGCGTCTATTGCGACTATGATCCCGTGAAGAAGAAGGCCGACATCGGCTCGAATTTCCTGGAACGTGAGTGAGCGCAAAGCTCGCACGGCCCGCTAAGACTAGTTCTTTACAGGTTGGCAATCGCCGCATGAAAACTTTGAAGTGGCTCGGCATCACCGGTGCGCTCATTGTGAGCGCGGTTATGTACGTCAAAATGACGGCCTCCCATCCCAGTGTGACAGTGCGATACCGCGTGACCTTGGAAGCGCAAGTGGACGGTGAACTCAAGACTGCATCCGGCGTCCGCGAAGTGACTTACCGCAAGCAGTTGGGGTTAGCTAGCCAACACGAACTTTCCATCGGATTCAGAGGTGAAGCGATTGCCCTCGACCTTGGCTCCCGAGGCACATTGTTCGCGCTACTCAAGGAAGGCCGGGACAGTCGATCGGGTCCGGAATGGATCGTGCTTCGGGCGTTCGATTTTGACGGCGGCAGCCTGCCACGACCGGTCGAATTGGGCATTGAGCAGGTCTCGCGCCTGTTGGGCAAGCGGGAACTGCCGATGGATAGCCTTCCCTTTCTGGTGCGATTCCGCGACGTCAACGATCCGACGACCGTCGAGGCAGTCAATCCGTTCAACATTGCGGAACATTTCGGCCCAGATGCAAAACTGGTTCGCGCTACCCTGGAAATTGTCCCTGCGAGTGAGCCGATAACGACAGGAACTGACCAAAGGCTGAAATGGCTTCCAAAATACTATGATCGTCAGCTTGATGGTGGACGAATTGAATCGATTTCAGCTCCGTTGCGATTAGCAAACTCCCTTTAATTCCGGCGCGTTCAAGGCAGGACATTGACCCCCGGCTGGTGGAACTGTGAATGGCATCGGAAGAGGCCGCCCGGATCATCGATCTCTACCAGCGCAAAGCGCAGGACTGGATCGGCAGCCGCGCCACCGCCAGCCTGTTTGAAAAGCCTTGGCTCGACCGATTTCGTGCGCTGCTGCCGTCTGCGGCGCGGATCCTCGATATCGGCTGCGGTTCCGCCGAGCCGATGGCCGGCTACCTGATCGGGCTTGGCCATCCCGTCCTCGGCGTGGATTCATCCCCGGCCATGATCGATGCCTGCCGCGGGCATTTCCCGGCGCAGGAATGGATTGTCGCCGATATGCGCGAACTTGCCTTGTCGCGGCAGTTCTCCGGTATCCTGGCTTGGGACAGTTTCTTTCACCTCGGCTACGACGACCAGCGCCGGATGTTTCCGGTGTTTCGCCAGCACGCAGCGCCGAACGCGGCATTGATGTTCACGAGCGGCCCGTCGCATGGCGAGGCGATCGGGAGTTTTGGCGGCGAGCCGCTGTATCATGCGAGCCTCGACCCCGCCGAGTATCGCTCGCTGCTCGATCGAAACGGGTTTCGCGTGGTCTCGCATGTCGCGGAAGACCCTGATTGCGGCGGCCACACCATCTGGCTCGCGCAACTCGCCTAGCGCCTGCTTCGCCTCGGGCGGTTTCCCGTCTATGATCCCGTCAACAAAAGGCCGACACCGGATCGAATGTCCGGGAGCGGGAGCGCGTGACGCCTCCCGGGCCAGCAGGGGGGCAGATTGCGATGAGTTCACAGCATCGACCATTGGCTGATCCCCGACAGGACGAATACCGAATTCTTCATGAGGCGGACCTGCGGGATTACCTCGCAGGGGTCCCCGCAGTCGCGGCCAGGCTTGGCGGCGCGCCGGCCGCGTGGTCGATCAGCGAGGTCGGCGACGGCAACCTGAACCTCGTGTTCATCGTCAAAGGGACCTCGGGCGGGGTCGCCGTCAAGCAGGCGCTCCCTTACGTGCGGCTCGTCGGCGAAAGCTGGCCGCTGCCGCTGTCGCGTTCGCATTACGAATATCTGGCACTCACGCATCAGGCGCGGCTGGCGCCCGGGCTGGTGCCGGCCGTGCTGCACCACAACGAGCCGCTCGCCCTCGTCGTCATGGAACTGCTCGAGCCGCACATCATCATGCGCAAGGGGTTGGTTGCCGGGACGCGCTATCCGCGATTCGTTGACGACATCACGACCTTCCTGGCGCGCACGTTGTACCTCAGCTCCGATCTCGCGGTGCCAGCCGCGGAGAAGAAAGACGGGATCGCCGCATTCGCCGGCAACCATGCGCTGTGCAAGATCACCGAAGACCTGATCTTCACCGACCCCTACCGCGTGGCCGAGCAGAACCGCTGGACGCAGCCGTGGCTGGATGCGACGGCGGCTGCGTTCCGCGAAGACCTCGATCTGCATGTCGCGATCTCGCAGTTGAAACTGAAGTTCCTCAACGCACCGGAAGCGTTGATCCATGGCGACCTCCACACCGGGTCGATCATGGTGACCGAAAGCGCGACGATCGTGATCGATCCCGAGTTCGCGTTCTATGGCCCGATGGGGTTCGATATTGGCGCGGTGATTGGCAATCTCCTGATGGCGTATCTCGCTTCCGTCGGCCACGAGCGTGCGCCGGGCGACCGACGTGATTTCGAGGCGTGGGTGCTGGAGACGGTAGAAAATGTCTGGACAGAGTTTGCCCGCAAGTTCCTCGAACTCTGGAGGACGCAAGCCGGCGGCGATGCCTATCCGAAGACGCTGTTCGCAGGCGATGCCGGAGCAGTGCGGCTGGACGCGGAGCGGCAGGCCTATATGGAGCGACTGTTCAGCGACACCATGGGATTTGCGGCGGCCAAGATCATACGTCGCATTCTGGGGCTCGCGCACAATATCGATTTCGAATTGATCGAGGATCCGAAGCGTCGGGCGATTTGCGAGGCGCGGAGCCTACGGCTCGCCCGCGCCATGATGGTGGATGCGGCCTCATTCCGCACCATCGGCGCCGTGACGGCGGCGGCGCAGGAGGTCCGCGAATGGCAGCCGGATTTTGCCAAATGAGAGCCGCTACCAGCAGGTCACTGTTGCCATGCAACAACCAGCGTCCAGCAGCTCATGAATATTAGGATCAGGGAACCGATGGTCCAGAGAATTGCGCGCGTATCGTGGGTCCTCGCTGTGAAATACGCCGCAAAATGCAACAGCCGCGAAACAACATACCCATAAAGCAGCCATTGGACGAGTTGCAGAGGGGGCTCGGTCCAGATGAAAAGAAATCCAGCAACCAGGAAGAAGGGTAGATTTTCAAGATCGTTCAGCTGAATTCGTCTGATGCGATCCACATATTCATTGGGTGCCAGTTGGTCGGCGCTTGGATTGGGGTTAAGCATCGTCTTCTTGACGTCCTCCGGCGAACGAAATCCGCCATTTACCTGCATCATCCGAGCAACCGTCAACCAGGACATCGCGACGGCTTTTAGAATCATGATGGAAGCAGCGATTGCATAGGTTTGAAAGAGCGGATTCTGAAAGCTGAGCTTGTCCATGGGCGTTACCTTCAGTCTGCCGCTCGTTCCCGCAACTTCTGCGCATAGACGTTGATCACGAGTGCGGCGAGCAGGATCAGGCCGCGGATCAATATCTTCAGGAAACTGTCGATGTTGACGTGATCGAGGCCGTTGTTGAGGACGCCGAGCACGAACAGGCCGACAATGGTGTTGCCGATGCCGCCGCGGCCGCCAAAGAGGCTGGTGCCGCCGACGACGACGGCGGCGATGGAATCGAGCAAATAGGTGTCGAACTCGTTCTGCTGCGCGCTGCCAAAATGTGCCACGCCGAGCATGCCGGCGATCCCCGAACAAACGGCCGAAATCACCATGACGCTGGCGAGGATGAGTTTTACGTTGAGGCCGGAGTATTCCGCCGCCTCGCGGTTCCCCCCGACCATGTAAACGTAGCGGCCGAAGCGTGTGTACGTCAGCACCAGATGGCCGGCGAGCAGCATCAAGGCGGCGACGATCACGATCCAGGGTATGCCGCCGATCGACGTCGATCCGAGCGTGGTGACGAGGGGCGGGACCTTGTAGGCGATCTGGCCGCGCACCAGCAGCGCCGAGATGCCGGCCGCGATCTGCATCATCGCCAGCGTCATGATGAAGGAGGGGATGCCGATCAGCGTCAGTCCGAGCGCGTTGACGAGGCCGAGCGAGGCGCACAGCGCCAGCGCCAGCACGATCGCGACCCAGCCCGGCATCGGCATGTTGGCGATGTTGACGTAGGATTCCTGCGCGGTGAAGTAGGCGACCGCGATGCCGGTGACGTTGGCGATGGCGGCGACCGAGAGGTCGATCTCGGCGCACAGGATCACGAAGGTGAGGCCGACGGCGATGATGCCGGTGATGGATATCTGGGTCAGGATGTTGCCGAAATTGTCGAGCGTCGCAAACGACGGACTTGCTACCGCAAAGAAGCTGAACAGGCAGATCAGCGTCAGGAACGGCGCGATGTTACGCATCTGGGAGCGCAGCATGGCGCCGATCCGCCGCGGTTTGTCTGCCGGGACTGTCACGCCTTCACCGCTCGCCATGTCGTTCTCCCCAGGGTCGTCTCATGCCGCTTCCAGCAGCCGGTCCTTGCTGATCTGTTCGTTGGAAAATTCTCGCACCACCGCGCCGCGCTTGAGCACGATGATGCGGTCGGCGAGCGACAGCACCGTCTCCGGCTCGGTCGAAAGCACGATCACCGCCAATCCACGCGCGCGCAGGTCGCGGATGATGTGGATGACGTCGTTCTTGGCCCCGACATCCATGCCACGGGTCGGCTCGCACAGCACCAGCACGCGCGGCGGGTAGCTCAGCCATTTGGCCAGCGCCACCTTCTGCTGGTTGCCGCCCGACAGCATGCCGAGTTCGAGTTCGACCCCGCCGGGCCTGA
>PNLC01000365.1 GCA_013822885.1 Bradyrhizobium sp. | reverse complement strand
CCATCCCGCGGTGCGCCGGGTCAATTTCACCGGCTCGACCCGGGTCGGGCGCATCATCGCGCAGGTGGCGGCAAAGTACCTCAAGCCGGCGTTGCTCGAACTCGGCGGCAAGGCGCCGATGATCGTGCTCGACGATGCCGATATCGATGCGGCAGTGGCCGCAGCAGCCTTCGGCGCGTTCATGAACCAGGGCCAGATCTGCATGTCGACGGAGCGTCTCGTCGTCGACGAGAAGGTCGCCGACCCCTTCGTGACCAAGCTCGCAGCGAAAGCCGGATCGCTGGTCGCCGGCGACCCCCGCAAGGGCAACACCCCGCTTGGATCGCTGATCGGCACTGACGCCGCAACCCGCATCCAGACCCTGATCAACGATGCCGTCAGCAAGGGCGCCAAGGTGGTCGCAGGCGGACGCAGCGAGGGCACCCTGATGTCGGCAACGGTGATCGACGGCGTCAACTCGTCGATGCGGATCTATGCCGAGGAGTCGTTCGGTCCTGTGGTCTGCGTCGTCCGCGTCGACGGCGCCGACGAAGCGGTACGCGTTGCCAACGACACCGAGTATGGGCTGTCGGCGGCAGTGTTCGGCCGCGACATCGCCCGCGCCTTCGAAATTGCAAAACGCATCGATTCCGGGATTTGCCACGTCAACGGTCCGACGGTCCACGACGAGGCGCAGATGCCGTTCGGCGGCGTCAAGGCGTCAGGCTATGGCCGCTTCGGCGGCAAGGCCGGCATTGCCGAATTCACCGAACTGCGCTGGATCACGATCGAGACCGGGCCGCAACATTATCCGATCTGAATGCCGTCGGACCTCAGCCCTTGCTCTTGATCCGGAAGATCACCGGCACGGTGAAGCTCAGCCCTTCGTCGGCGATCAACGGCGGCGGCGCCGGCACCGGGTCGGAGCGACGCACCATCGCCATGGCCGCTTCGTCGAACGCGGTATCTCCGGAGCTTTTCTCGATGCTGGTCATGAGTACGCGACCCGTTCGATCAAGCGTAAAACGAACTTGAATCTCGGCGGATTTTTGCGAGCGATCCGTCGGGTAGCGTTTGTGCTTGTCGAGATGAGCGACCAGTTCCTTCTGCCAGGTCGCGCGCACGCGCCGTGCGCTCTCCCCGGTGCCGATCTGGGGCGCGACCGAACGCGTCCCTTCCGGAATGACCTCGGAACTCGGCGTCGCGGTCGCTTCGGCGGCAACCGATTCCGTCGACGCCTGCGTCTGCACGGCTGCGATCTTCGGATCGTCTTCCTCGGGCTTTTTCGACTCGTTTTCCGTCACCACCCGGTCGGCTTCTTCGGGCTCGGTCGGCTTGTCCTGCGGCAGGTCGGTTTCCTTGACCTCGGCCTTCTGCTCCGCGAGCTGCGGCGCTGCCGTGGAAGCGTCGGTGTCGGGACCGGGCGGCAGGTCGGTTACTTCACGCCGCACCGAGGCGAGTTCCAAACCGATTTCGATCGCGGACGCACCGAGCGCATCGTCGGCTTCCTCTGCCTGCAAATGCGCGATCGCCAGCGCCGCGCCGCCGATGTGAAGCGCGAGCGCGATCACCGCGGCAAAAATCCAGAGCCGCCGCGATGGCTTCTGTTCGTCAATATCCGTCATGGCCCTGCCGGCGCCGCCTGGGGCGCCGTCGGATCCGGAGCACCTTCGAGCGCGACCAGCTTGATCTTCGAATAGCCGCCGGTACGCAGGATTTCGAGGACGTCCATCAACTCGCCATACGGCACGGCGCGGTCGGCGCGCACGAAGATGTGGCGATCCTTGCTGCTGTCCGGCATCGCATCGAGCGAACGCACCAGATCGACCCGCTTGACCAGTTCCTCGCCGATCGCAATGGCGAGATCCGGCTTGATGCTGACATAGGTCGGCTTGTCGGGCTTCTTCTGCGGGGTTGCAGTCGAGGTCGGCAGATCGATCGGAAGGTCCACGGTCGACAACGGCGCGGCGACCATGAAGATGATCAGGAGGACCAGAATGACGTCGATGAACGGCGTGACGTTGATCTCGTGCGATTCGGCGAAATCGCTGTCGTCATCGGCATCGGCTTCGGTGATCGATGCGCCCATCGTCTACTCCGCTGCTGTTGCGCGGGAATGCTGGCCGCCGCTGACATGGGTACGATCGAGATCGCGCGACAGCAGCCGTCCCGCGGCGCCCGAGGCGCGGCTCACCAACTCCATGTAGCCCTTGGAGACGCGCGTGAAGTGGTTGTAGATGATGACAGCGGGAATGGCCGCGACCAGACCGATGGCGGTGGCGAGTAGCGCCTCGGCGATGCCGGGCGCCACGACCGCGAGGTTCGTGGTCTGCGCCTTCGAAATCCCGATGAAACTGTTCATGATGCCCCAGACCGTGCCGAACAGTCCGACGAAGGGCGACGTCGCGCCGATGGTCGCCAGCAGGCCCATCCCGAGCCGGACCCGTCGCGCCTCGGCGCGGACGATCTCGCTGAAGCGCGATGCGGCGCGCTCCTTGATGCCGGTGTCGCTCGAAATGCCCGCCGACAGCCGCGCCTCGCGCATCGCCGCCGCAAGCAACGACGCCAGCACGCTGCCCTTGGCGCCGAGCGCAAACTGCGCCTCGGCGAGCGACCTTGCGTCGGCAATCTTGGCCAGCGCCGAGCGCAGCTTGCGCTGGATCACGGCGAACTCGACCATCTTGGCGATGAAGATCGTCCAGGTCACCAGCGAGGCAAAGGCGAGCCCGATCATGACCGCCTTGACCAGCACGTCGGCCGACATGAACATCGACCAAGGCGACAGATCGTGGAGCTGGGCGGCGGCGGCCTTGAGCAGCTTGTCGCGCTCGCCCGGCGTGGCGGTGGCATCAGCAGATGGTGTGGCCTGGGCCGGCTGCGCCGCTTCGACTGTCTGCGCCACCGGGGCGAGCGCGGCGGGAGCCTGCGAAGCCACGGGCGCCTGTTGAATCACGGGCGCGGATGGCGCTGCGGGAGCCATGCCCTGCTGGGCCGGTGCTGGCACCGCCAGCATCAGCATGGCCAGCGCCGGAATGATCGCAAGCGTCGCGCGGGAAATTGACATATTCATACTTCGGCCCAGTAGCAGATCAGTGTGATAGATACCGGTCAATTTGACCGTTTCAGGGTCCCATCTCGGCCAAGTCGCGCCATAGTATCCGGACCCAGTCATCGAGAGTCGAGATCGGATACTGCAGGCCTCGGCCAAGCGTCGGCATGGCGTAACACGCTCTGCGGCGCAAAAAAAGACGTGACCGGAGCGACCAGGCTAGATGCAATCTAGATGCAGAATAAACCAAGGAAGCCCCGGTCTCTCGCAGGCACAGCGCTACCCGACCAGCGGTTCCCCGCCCTCATGGGCTTGCATCACCGACTGAAACCGCGGTCGCTCCTATCCGCAACGCACACCTGTATCTTATAGAGCACGAACTGGACGCGGCTGCCACCAGAGGTCGGCGAACCTGTGCCAAATCACTACGATTTCATTTCGCACTTTGAATGGTTCTAAAAATGCGCAGGGCAGCAACCTTCCATATTTGGCTTGCAGAACCATCGTCGCAGCGGCTTCTCGCGACGACGATTACTGCCGCGCCATCTCTGCCGCACCGATCCCCTCGCCGTCGAGCTTCTGGTCCGGATGCATGTCGACCGTCACCCGCAGCAACTGCCCGGTGAATTCGAACGGCGCCTCGTAGTGCGAGACCGGGCTGGAACGGTCGCGGCCGATGTCGAGGCCGGACCAGGAGATGAAGTTGTTGAACGCCAACTGGGTCTGTATCGCGCCGGCAGGTTCGCCATCGATCAGCAGCGTGTAGGCGGTGAACCCGTTTCGCGCGCCCTTGGCCGGCGGCTCCTTGCGCAGGAGACGCTCGACATGCACGCCGAGCCGGCGCGCGCCTGATGGCACCTTGCGATCCGAGGTCAGGATTTCATGGCCGCCGCCGATGTTGAGATCGTGCACCAGCACGCCGTCCTTGATGTAGAGGCTGTAGCCCGACGTCGCATCGCCATGGGCGATCAGCACGCCTTCCGCGCCACCGTCGGGAATTTCCACATGGGCTTCGATCGTGTAGCTGCGGCTGCGGACATCGGGCGCGACGTCGGTCGGCACGTGCCCCATGCCGGCGTGAAAGGTGAACTTGTTGCGCGCGCCATGAAAACGCGCGGCGTTTTCCGCAAAGCGCGGGCCGAACCGGTCGTCGAGCGGCAGCACATTGTGCTTCTCTGCCTCGCTCCACCACAGCTTGATCATCGCGTCCAACCGCTCCGGCTGCCGGGCTGCGAGATCGAGGGTTTCCGAAAAATCTTCTGCGAGGTGAAACAGCTCCCACTTGTCGTTCTCGAACGGCGTGCCCGAAGGGTGGAACGAAACTGCCTTCCAGCCGTCGTGCCAGATCCCGCGATGGCCGAACATCTCAAAATATTGCGGCGACGATTTCGATGGTGCGGCAGGATCCGTAATGGAGCGCGCAAAGCTTTCGCCTTCGATCGGCATCTGCGCGACGCCGCCGATTTCCAACGGCGGTTCGATGCCGATCAGATCGAGCAAGGTCGGCGTCAGGTCGCAGGCGTGGACGAACTGATGGCGCACCTCGCCCCTCGCCGCGATCTTCCTCGGCCATGTCATGATGAAGGGATCGCGGATGCCGCCGCCATGGGTATTCTGCTTGTAGCGCCGCAGCGGCGTGTTCGACGCCATCGCCCAGCCATGCGGAAAATTGCTGTGCGAGTCCGGACCGCCGATGTCGTCGATCCGGCGCAGCTTTTCCGCCATCGGCTCGGGACGGAAATTGTACGGCCCCATGGCGTTGACGAAGCCCCATGGCCCGCCCTCCTGGCTGGCGCCATTGTCCGAGAGCACCAGGATCAACGTATTGTCGCGGATGCCGGCCGTGTCGAGAAACGCGATCAGCCGCGCCAGATGCTGGTCGGCGTGATCGAGCATGCCGGCAAACGCCGCCTGCAGCCGCGTGAACA
>PNLC01000364.1 GCA_013822885.1 Bradyrhizobium sp. | reverse complement strand
CTGCCGATCACGCTGTCGGGCACGCCGGAATCCGGCATCATCATGATGGCGGGCATCTACTACGGCTCGATGTATGGCGGCTCGACCACTTCGATCCTCGTCAATATTCCCGGCGAAGCGGCATCCGTCGTTACCTGTATCGACGGTCACCAGATGGCCAAGCAGGGCCGCGCCGGTCCGGCGCTCGGCATTTCCGCCTTCGGCTCCTTCATCGCCGGCACCTTCGCGCTGATCGCGCTGATGCTGATCGCGCCGAAGCTCGCCAGCGTCGCGATCGCGTTTGGACCCGCCGAATATTTCAGCCTGATGGTCCTCGGCCTCGTGCTCCTGACCTTCCTGACGCAGGGCTCGATGGCGAAGGCGCTGCTGATGGCCTGCATCGGCGTCGTGCTCGGTGTGGTCGGCCTCGACAGCATCACCGCGCAACCGCGTCTGACATTTGGCCGGATGGAACTGATCGACGGCATCGGCCTCGTCCCGGTGGTGATGGGCCTGTTCGGCGTCGCCGAAGTTCTGCTCAACACCGAGCAGGCGATCAAGCGCGACGTCATCAATGCGAAGATCACGAATCTGCTGCCGAGCAAAGAGGACTGGAAAGCCAGTGCCGGCCCGATGGCGCGCGGGACGATCATGGGGTTCTTCCTCGGCATCCTGCCGGGCGGCGGCGCGGTGGTGGCGTCGTTCGGGTCCTATGCGCTGGAGAAGCGGCTGTCGAAGACGCCGGAGCGCTTCGGCAAGGGGGCGATCGAGGGCGTGGCCGGCCCTGAGGCCGCCAACAACGCCGCGGCCGGCGGCGCCTTCATTCCGCTGATGACGCTCGGCATTCCGCCGAACGTGGTGATGGCGCTGCTGCTCGGCGCCTTCGTCATTCACGGGCTGCAGCCCGGCCCGCTGATGATCACGCAGAATCCCGGCCTGTTCTGGGGCATCGTCGCCAGCATGTATATCGGCAATCTGATGCTGCTGGTGCTCAACCTGCCGATGATTGGGATGTGGGTGCAGCTCCTCAAGCTGCCCTACAATATCCTGTTCCCGCTGATCATCCTGTTCACCATCATCGGCGTCTATTGCTCCAGCAACAACGTGTTGGACGTCTACGTGATGATCGCGTTCGGCGTGATCGGCTATTTCATGCGCAAGCTCGGCTACGAACCGGCGCCACTCGTTCTCGCCTTCGTGCTGGGGCCGATGCTGGAAAACAACCTGCGCAAGTCGCTGATCCTGTCGCAGGGCGACCTGATGACCTTCGTCGAGCGGCCGATCTCGGCGGTGTGCCTCGCGTTCGCGGTCGTGCTGCTGATCGGGCCGCTGCTGCCGGCGCTGCGCCGGAAGCGCGAGATGGTGGCGCTGGACGAGGGCGTCTAGCGCCCGGCGCTAGATGGCCTTGACGACCTTGAGCGGATTCGGCCTCGCCGGCTGCGCGATCGCGCGCGCCAGGATCAGCGCTTCCTTCTTGAGCATCTCGGCGAGTTCGCCCTCGCGCCGGCGGATGCGGTCGCTGGATGCGCCGACGCTCAACGCCGCCACGACCTGTCCGGTGTCGTCGCGAACCGGCACGCCGACCCCGCCCATGCCGGGAAAGGCGGCGTCGAGCAGCACGGTGTGGCCGTGCTTTCGCGCCGCGACGATGCGCTCGCGCAGATATTTCGGCGTGATCCGCGGCGATTTCGCCAGCCGCGGCACGATGACTTCGATGATGGCATCGATCTCGGCATCCGGCAGCCACACCATCAGCGCGAGGCTGCCCGCGCCGACGCCGAGCGGCCGCCGGCTGCCGATCTGCAGATAGTTCGGCTGCAGCGGATGGCTGCCGACCGAGCGCGCCAGATACAGCGCCTCCACGCCGCTGCGCACCGACAGCAGCGCGGTATCGGCCGATCGCTCGGATACGCGCAACAGGCTCGGCTGCGCCAGTTCGGCGACGTCGACGGTACGGCGCGCGCCGACCGCCATCACCCGTGCCTCCGGGCCGAGTTCATAGGTCTTCGCGCCGGTGACGCGGCTGACAAAGCCTTCCTCGATCAGCGAGCCGAGGATGCGCAGCGTGGTTGCCTTGTTCAGCGAAGTCGCTTCCGCAATCTCCGTCAGCCGCAACGGTGAGTTCTGTGCCAGCACGCGCAGGATCGCGCACACTTTCTGGATGGCGTTGAACTTGTCGGACGGCCCGGCGATCGCCAGCGACGGCTTTTTCCTGGCATTGGACGGGCTCATGCGGCGTGGGCCTTCGGCGTGCCCGATCCGAACCGGATGTGTTTCATCGCTGGTATCCTCCGTGCGGGCTGATCCTAGAGAGAGCGGTCAGCCCGCGACAGAGGGGCGTTTCGCCTGACAATACTCCTGGTCTGATTTTATTCCCTGGAACAGCTGCTTTGTGCCTTCCTCATGACAAATATTCCGTCATGCGAACCTCTAACGCGCGCGCGGCATTTCGCCGAGGTCCCAGAACAGGCCCGCCATGATGGCCAGCGCCTCCTCCGTGACCGGCAGCAGGATGTGTTCATCAGGCGCATGCTGCGAGCAGCCGGGATAGGAATGCGGCACCCAGATCGTGGGCAGGCCGAGCCCTTCGGCAAACACGTCGTTCGGCAGCGAGCCGCCGAAATTCGGCAGGATCGCCGGCGCCTTGCCGGTGGTCTGCCGGATCGAGTTCGCCGTCCAGTTCACCCAGGGGCTGTCGACATCAGTTCGCGACGCGGCGAAACGCTGCGCGCCGCTGACCTCCACCATCGGAAAGCCGTTGGCATGCAAATGCGCCCGCACGGCATCGATGACCTCCTCGTATTTGGTGCCGACGACGAAGCGAAGCTGCAGCACCGCATTGGCGCGCCCCGGTATAGCGTTGGCAGGCTTGTCGATATTGCCTGACGACATCGCCAGCACTTCCAGCGTATTCCAGGCAAACAGCCGCTCGGCCGGTGACAACCCCTCCTCGCCCCAGTCTTGCGCCAGCGCCGGCTCGTCCGCGGTGGGTTCGATCTTCACGTCAGCGAGCGCCGCGCGGACGGCGTTCGAGATCCGCGGCGGCTTCAGCGCGTCGAGTTTCATCCGCCCCTTGCCGTCGACCAGGCTTGCAATGGCGTTGCAAAGGATGGTCGCGGGATTGGCGAGGACGCCGCCCCAATTACCCGAATGATGCCCGCCGTCGCGCAGGTTGACATCGAGATGGATGCGGTTGCCGCCGCGGCAGCCGAGGAAGATGGTCGGCCGGTCCGCCGACAGCCGCGGCCCGTCGGACGCCAGGAACAGATCGGCCTTCAGTTCCTCGCGATGGGCTTCGCAGACCTGCCGCAGATCGGGCGAGCCGATCTCCTCGCCGGTCTCGATGATGAATTTGGCATTGAAGCCGAGCCTGCCGCCGCGCGTCTCACGCACCGCGCGCAAGGCCGCCAGATTGATGCTGTGCTGCCCCTTGTTGTCAGCCGTGCCGCGGCCATAGACGCGCTCGCCTCTGGTCGTGGTCTGCCACGGATCGAGATTGTCGCGCCATTCGCCTTCCATGCCCTCGACGACGTCGCCGTGGCCATAGGTGAGGACGGTCGGCAGCGAGGCATCCTCGCGATAGTCAGCCAGCAGATACGGCCCCCTGCCGGTCGGCGATTCGATCAGGCGCGTGGTGAAGTCGAGTTCGGCAAAGGCCGGCTGCAGGTTCTCGACGAGATAGGCGCGCAGCGCCTCGCCCGTCCCCGGATTCTGGCTTTCGGTGCGATAGGCCACCCTGCGACCGAGTTCGGCAAGGAACGCGCCGGAATGGAGATGCTCGCGTACCCTCGCAATCGCGTCGGCTCTATCAGCCATGTTTTTTTGTCCTTCACCCACTGACATTTGCGGCCGCAACCTATCGGGATAGTTCGGCTGCTGGAAGTGGCGCGACATGCCGAATGGGCCTTGCTAAGGCCTGAGGGAATGCTGCAATTTCAGGCAACGGCCCGGCCTTCGATCGGGCAGAAGCAGGGGGAACTCTGCGCGCGTCCGGGACCCTCACCCAATGAAGAAGCAAATTCGACTCAACGCCTTCGCCATGAACTGCGTGGCGCATCAATCGCCCGGGCTCTGGACCCATCCGCGCGACCGCACGCTCGACTACAACCGCCTGCCCTACTGGCTCGACCTTGCGAAGACGCTGGAGCGCGGCCGGTTCGACGGACTGTTTCTCGCCGACGTGCTTGGCGTCTACGACGTCTACGGCAACAGCCCGGACGCGGCGCTGCGCAACGCGGCGCAGACGCCCTCCAACGAACCCCTGATGCTGATCCCGGCGATGGCCGCCGTGACCAAACATCTCGGCTTCGGCGTCACCAGCAACCTGTCGTTCGAGCCGCCCTATCCGTTTGCGCGCAGGATGTCGACGCTCGATCATCTCACCGAAGGCCGGGTCGGCTGGAACGTGGTGACCGGCTATCTCGACAGCGCGGCCCGCGGCGCCGGCAAGGACAAGCAGACCGCGCATGACGACCGCTACGAGATCGCGGACGAATATATGGAGCTGGTTTACAAGCTCTGGGAGGGAAGCTGGGAGGACGAGGCCGTGCTGCGCGACCGTGCGCGCGGGGTCTTTGCCGATCCGTCCAAAGTCCATCGCATCGCGCACGAGGGGGCGAACTTCAGGCTCAACGCGATCCATCTGAGCGAGCCGTCGCCGCAACGGACGCCGGTGCTGTACCAGGCCGGCACCTCGCCACGCGGCCGGCAATTCGCGGCCCAGCATGCCGAATGCGTGTTCATGTCGGGCCCATCGGCCAGGATCATCGGACCGCGCGTGGCCGCGATCCGATCGGCGGCCGGCGAGATCGGGCGCAACCCGGCCGAAATCCTGATGTTCAGCATGATGACGATCATCCTCGGAAGCACCGAGGCGGAGGCAAAAGCGAAATACGCCGACTATCGCCGCCACATCAATCCCGAGGGCGCGCTGGCGCTGATGTCGGGCTGGACCGGCGTCGACTTCTCGACCTACGACCTCGACCAGCAGGTGCGTCA
>PNLC01000363.1 GCA_013822885.1 Bradyrhizobium sp. | reverse complement strand
GCCAATCTGCCCGGCCCCGGCAAGCGGCCGCTGTCCTCGATGTCGCCGACCATCGTGCTGAAGGACGGCAAGCCGGTGCTGGTGACCGGCACGCCCGGCGGCAGCCGCATCATTTCGGCAGTGCTGCAGGTGGTCGTCAACGTGCTGGACTACAGGATGGATGTCGCCGGTGCCGTGGCCGCTCCCCGTGTGCACCATCAATGGATGCCGGATGACGTTCGGGTGGAACGCGGGTTTCCCGAGGAAACGCTGGACGCGCTGAGAGCCAAGGGCCATCGCGTGATCGAGCCGCTCGGCCAGACCTCGGCCAATTCGATTGCGGTCACGCCGGGCGGCCTACTGGGTGCGCCCGACCCACGTACCCGCGGCGCTGAAGCGGCCGGGCAATAATGAACCGATAAGCGAATGCCGACTTTCCTGATCGCGCCATCGGCGTAGAATTGTTCCGCCTCGCATCCACGGGCTGGACCGGAGACCTCTCATGACAGACCTCAAAGGCAAGACGCTGTTCGTATCCGGCGCCAGCCGCGGCATCGGGCTCGCCATTGCGCTGCGCGCCGCACGCGACGGCGCCAATGTCGCGATTGCGGCCAAGACCGCGGAGCCGCACCCGAAACTCAAGGGTACCATCTACACCGCGGCCGACGAGATTCGCGCCGCCGGCGGCAAGGCGCTGCCGGTGCTGTGCGACATCCGCGACGAGGCGCAGGTGATCGCGGCGATCGACCGGACGGTCGCCGAGTTCGGCGGCATCGACATCTGCGTCAACAACGCCAGCGCCATCAGCCTGACCAACTCGCAGATGACCGACATGAAGCGGTTCGACCTGATGATGGGAATCAACACCCGCGGCACCTTCATGGTGTCGAAGTACTGCATTCCGCACCTGAAGAAGGCGGCCAACCCGCACATCCTGATGCTCTCGCCGCCGCTCGACATGAAGGTGAAATGGTTCCAGCATTCGACCGCCTACACGATGGCGAAGTTCGGCATGAGCATGTGCGTGCTCGGGCTGTCGGGCGAGCTGAAATCCGCAGGCGTCGCCGTCAACGCGCTGTGGCCGCGTACCACCATCGCCACCGCCGCGGTCGGCAACCTGCTCGGCGGCGACGCCATGATGCGCGCCAGCCGCACGCCCGCGATCATGGGCGACGCCGCGCATGCGATCCTGTCCAAACCCTCGCGCGAGTTCACCGGACAGTTCTGCATCGACGACAAGGTGCTCTACGGGGCCGGCGTCCGGGATTTCGAACATTACCGGGTCGATCCTTCCGTCGCGTTGATGTCGGACTTCTTCGTGCCGGATGACGACGTTCCGCCTCCGGGCGTCACGGTGCAGGCGCTTCCATCAGCCCCCGCCGAATGACGGAGCACAATGATGTACTACCGCCCCACGGCGTACGGCCCGCCCTTTTGCAGCGCGCGCGCATAGGCCGGCCGCGCGTGGATGCGCTCGAGAAACGCCATCGCCTTGGGATGGCCCTGCTCCAGCCCTCCTCGCGCGGCGGCGGCTTCCAGCGGAAAACTCATCTGGATGTCGGCGCCGGAGAACTCGCTGCCGGCGAACCACTCGCTTTTTGCAAGCTCGCCCTCCCAATAGTCCATGTGCTGCTTGAGCTGGGGATTGACCAGCGTGGTCAGTGCGGTGTTGCAGACCTTGCGCACCAGCGGGCGCAGCAAGGCCGGCGCGCGCTTCGGCATCAGCGTGAACAACAGCTTCAGCAGCAGCGGCGACATCGCGGAGCCTTCCGCATAATGCAGCCAATAGGTGTAGCGCAGGCGCTCCGGCGTATTTGGCGGCGGGATC
This sequence comes from Bradyrhizobium sp., assembly GCA_013822885.1. GTDB lineage: Bacteria > Pseudomonadota > Alphaproteobacteria > Rhizobiales > Xanthobacteraceae > Bradyrhizobium. Next base: position 3,175 of record PNLC01000363.1, on the reverse strand, counting down.
AGGCGCCCCTCGCCGTAAGTGCCGATGATGTATTCGCAGATCGCGCCGGATTCGGCGATAGTGTTGCCGTTGTCGGTAATGACGGGCGATTTGCCGAGCGGGTGAACGGCACGCAACTCCGTCGGTGCCCGCATGTCCGGCTGACGCTGATAGCGGACGATCTCGTAGGGGACGCCGAGTTCCTCAAGCAGCCATAGTACGCGCTGCGAGCGGGAATTGTTGAGATGATGAACCGTCAGCATGGTGTTCCCCCAAGGTTGGCGCGGCGTTCGTGCCAGCCGGGCGAGCGAAAGTCGAGACGGCCAAGAGGACGAGCGAATTTACCCGGATGATATTGACAGATAAATTTATCCGGGTAAATTAATCTGACTGAAATTCGGAGTGTTTCCGATGATTCACAGCGCCCGCCCCAACTTCACAGCCTTCATGGGACAGCGCCTGCTGGCCTCCGGCCCGCTCGCCGAGGTCGCGCTTGCGGTCATGAATGCCGCCCGACGGCCGGCAGCCCCGCCGATCGTCATTTTCAGCGACTCCAATGGCCGGCCGATCGATCTCGATCTTCGCGGCACCGAGCGCGAAATCCTTGCACGTTTGCCGCAACCGGCCCCGAACCTGGAAATCGCTGCAGAAGAGACCGCGGCGACAGAGCCCCGTGGACGGGGGCGCCCGAAACTCGGCGTCGTCGCGCGCGAGGTGACGTTGCTGCCGCGGCATTGGGAATGGCTCGGCGCACAACCCGGCGGAGCGTCGGTGGCGTTGCGAAAGCTCGTCGACGAGGCGCGCCGCGCCAATGGCGATGCAGATCGCGCTCGCGACGCGCGCGACGCCGCCTATCACTTCATGTCCGTGATGGCCGGCAATCTCGCCGGCTTCGAGGAAGCCTCGCGGGCGCTGTTTGCCGACGACCGGCGGCGGTTCGTCGGCCTCGTCGCCGGCTGGCCCGACGATATCCGCGACCACGTCGTCAAGCTCGCCTTCAGCGACCACGCCGAGCCGCCTTCCGCGCAGCGCTCCACAGTATTATGAGCATCATAATATAGTGGACGCGCTGCCGGCCTTGCGCCAGAATGCTGTGAAAGACGTCAGGGGAGACCGCCGTGAGTACCAATCCGCAATTCCTGTTCGATTTCGGCAGCCCCAATGCCTTCCTCAGCCACGAGGCTATCCCCGCGATCGAAAAGCGCACCGGCGTGAAATTCGAATATGTCCCGATCCTGCTCGGCGGCATCTTCAAGGCCACCAACAACAAGTCGCCCGCCGAGACGCTCGCCGGCATCAAGAACAAGCGCGAATTCCACGCGCTGGAGACCGAGCGCTTCATCAAGCGCTTTGGTGTCAAGCCCTACGCATGGAATCCGAATTTCCCCGTCAACACGCTGAACCTGATGCGCGCGGCGGTGGCGGCCCAGTTCGAAGGCGTGTTCGAGAAATATGTCGAGGCCGCGTTTCACCACATGTGGGTCGAGCCGAAGAAAATGGACGATCCTGAAGTGGCGATGAAGGCGCTGGCCTCCTCCGGTCTCGATGCCGCGAAGCTGCTGGCCCGCGCGCAGGACGCGGACGTGAAGGCGAAGTTGATCGAGAATACCCAATCGGCGGTCGAGCGCGGCGCGTTCGGCTCGCCGACATTCTTCGTCGGCAAGGAAATATTCTTCGGCAAGGAGCAGTTGCGCGAAGTCGAGGAAATGGTCTCGGGGAAGTAAACCGCCGTCATTGCGAGCGAAGCGAAGCAATCCATCGCGCCACATAAAGAAGCATGGATTGCTTCGTCGCTTTCGCTCCCTTGCGCAAACGCTTCGCGTTTGCCGCACGCAATGACGGAGCAAGGAGCAAACAATGCAAAAACGAAATGCCACCTGCGCCGTGATCGGCGCCGGCGACTACATCGGCGGCGAGATCGCCAAGAAGTTCGCGGCCGAAGGCTTCACAGTGTTCGCCGGCCGGCGCGACGGCGCCAAGCTGGAGCCGCTGGTCAGGGAGATCGAGGCGTCGGGCGGATCGATCGTGGCGCGCACGCTCGATGCGCGGAAGGAGGACGAGGTCGCAACCTTCCTCAACGATGCTGACAAACACGCGCCGTTGGAGGTCTGTATCTTCAACGTCGGCGCCAACGTCAATTTCCCGATCCTGGAGACGACAGACCGCGTCTTCCGAAAGGTCTGGGAAATGGCCTGCTGGGCCGGCTTCCTGGCAGGACGCGAATCGGCGCGGCTGATGCTGCCGCGCGGCAAGGGCAACATTTTCTTCACCGGCGCGACCGCGTCGCTGCGCGGCGGCAGCGGCTTCGCCGCCTTTGCCAGCGCCAAGTTCGGGCTGCGCGCCGTGGCGCAATCGATGGCCCGCGAACTCGGCCCCAAGAACATCCATGTCGCGCATCTGATCATCGATTCCGGCGTCGACACCGCCTGGGTGCGCGAGCGGCGCGAACAGCTCTGGGGCAAGGAAGCGCTCGACAATCCCGATTTGCTGATGCCGCCAGCCTCGGTCGCGGCGTCCTACTGGCAGCTTTACCAGCAGCCGCGCAGCGCCTGGACGTTCGAGATGGAGATCAGACCATTCGGCGAGAAGTGGTAAGTGAGCGAATGGTTGGTGGAGAGTGGCGGGGTAGCGAATATCCCCTTCCCTATTCGCTACTGGTCATTCAATGTTCGCTCTCGAAGAACAACAAGGATACCTCGCAATGCGCGTTCTCGTGGTCGGCGCCGGAGCCATCGGCGGATATTTTGGCGGCAGGCTGTTGCAGGCCGGAAACGATGTGACATTCCTGGTCCGGCCGAAGCGCGCGTCCGAACTCGCGACCGCCGGTCTCGTCATCAAGAGCCCTTCCGGCGATGTCACGCTGAAAAACCCGCCAACCGTGCAGGCCGACAAGCTCACCGAGAAGTTCGACGTGGTGCTGCTGAGCTGCAAGGCATTCGACCTCGCTGACGCCATCAAGTCGTTTGCGCCCGCCGTCGGGCCGAAGACCGCGATCATTCCCTTGCTCAACGGCATGCTGCACCTCGACGATCTCGACGCAAAATTTGGAGCCGAGCGCGTGCTCGGCGGCCTTTGCGCGATCGCGGTGACGCTCAACGAGTCGCGCGAGGTGGTTCAATTGACGCCGATGCAGTCGATCAATTTCGGCGAACGCAACAACACGATGTCAGACCGGGTGCGGGCCATCGCAACGGTC
>PNLC01000362.1 GCA_013822885.1 Bradyrhizobium sp. | reverse complement strand
GGCGCGGAAGATCTCCTTGCCGTTAAAGCGGCATGCAAAGCTCGTGACGATGTCGCGTGGCACGATTTCGCCCGACGCCAGATGGCGATAGCCGGTTTCCATGATGTGCGACATCAGCGTCTTGATCTCGATGATGTCGCCGCGTTTGGCCTTGGCTGGAACATTGATCAGAGCTGACGCCATCAGATCGCCTCCTCGGTGCAGGCCGCAAGGGTCACCACGACGTCGACGCTGGCCGACCAGAACGAGCCGTCCGAGAGCCTGGCGATCGCAACGATCTGCTGGCTGTCGGCCATACGAATGCGGGTCGAGACCTGCGCGCGGCCAGAATGCGGACCCAATTGGAAATTGGCGACGTTCGGCTGCGGGTTCTTTTCGTTGAAGATGTGGATGCTCGTGACGTGATCCTCCGGCGCCATCGGATGGTTGACGCTCACCGTCAGCGGCACGGTATTGCCGTTCTCGACAAGCGGCGGCACATCGAGCTTGACCTTGCCGGTCTTGACGGTGGCGCCGTTGGTGGCGTTGCGGATGGCGGAGGCGAGCATCTCTGGCGTCGCCTTGGCGGGCTGAACCGTTACGATGGGGACTGCCCCAAGCACGGCAGCGCCACCGGCGAGGCCGAGGAACCGGCGGCGGGTCGAATGGGGTGATCGGTGCATCATGTTTCCTATTCGCGCAGTGTGACGAGATACGCCACGATATCTTCGATCTGTTCGGCGGATAGCATCGGCTTGCCGCGCCAGGGCGTGCCGACGCGGTGCAGGCCCTCGACGCGGTAGTAGGACGGCATGATGGTCGCCGCGTTGAGGCGGGGCGCATCCACAAGCCGAAGCCGGAGCTGGCCCTCGGACCATCGGCTACCGGAGCCGGAAAGATCGGGGGCCAGGTCGCCCTGGAATTTCTGTTCTGGAAAAGGGCCGCTGTGGCAGAGGATGCAAGTGCTGGAGCGTTCGACGATGAGCGCTCGCCCGCGCGCAATGTCGCCGCGCGCACCCGTCAGCGGTTCCGGGATCGCGTCGGCGACGATTGCATAGCTTCGCAACTCCTGTGCGGCCGCGAAGCCGGGCAGCAGCGTAAGGAGTGCGCCGGCAAGGACCAGGCCCGATATGCGATGCTCACGCCTAGCCAAAGACTTCCGCCGTAGCCGTAGCAAACCAGGATTGCGCATAGTCGGCTTCGCGCGCGCGGAATTCGCGTGGTGCATCCGCCGGGCTGACGCCGCCGGCGCCTTCGACATCGGCCAGCACGCCGTTCTTCGGCTGGTAGACGCCTGCGACCGAAATGCCGTAGCCAGGGGCCGCGAGACTGTAACAGGTATTGATGAGCTTCGGTGCGACGGGCGTTCCGCCTGATAGCAGCGTGGCAATGGCCGCCGCACAAACCTTGGCCTGTGAATTCGCCGAGAAAGCGGATTTGGGCATGGCGCCGGCCAGGCAGGCATCGCCGATGACATGGATGCCTGGCACTGATTTGGACTCAAACGTGACAGGATCGATCGCACACCAGCCGGTGTTGTCGGTCGCACCTGCGATGGTGGCGATGCGGCCGGCGCGCTGCGGTGGAATGACATTGGCTACCTGGGCGGTGTGGTTGCCGAAATCGGTGATCAACGTGTTGGTCGCGGGGTCGACGGCGTTCACCTTGCCGCCCTGCGACAGCGATATCCATTCGACCATTCCCGGATAAAGCTCTTTCCACGCGTTCTGGAACAGGCGCTGCTTGGAGAAGGTGTCCTTTGCGTCGAGGATCAACAACTTCGAACGCGGTTTCCTGGTCTTCAGAAAATGCGCGATGAGGCAGGCGCGTTCGTAGGGTCCCGGCGGGCAGCGGAAGGGGTTGGCGGGTGCAGAGATCACCACCAAACCGCCATCATCCATGGCCTCGAGTTGCTTGCGCAGCAACAGGGTTTGCTCGCCAGCCTTCCAGGCGTGCGGCATCTTTGCAGCGGCCGCTTCATCGTAACCCTGCAACGCGTCGAAACGCAGATCGACGCCGGGGGACAGCACCAGCCGGTCGTAGCCGAGCGACGCGCCGTCGGCGAGGCCTATGGTGCGAACTGTCGCATCGATGGCCGTTGCCGCCTGGGGCACCACGGTCACGCCGCTGGCGGCGATCTTGTCATAACCGAACTGTTGCTGCTCGATGGAACGCAGCCCTGCAATGACGTTGTTGCTGAAGGGGCAGGCGACGAAAGTCCTGTTCGGCTCTACCAGCGTGACCTGCAGCTTCGGATCGATCTGCTTCAGCGCGCGCGCACAACTGGCGCCGCCAAAGCCGCCGCCGATCACGACGACACGTGCCGCGGCTTGCGCAAACGCCGGCAGCGGAAATGCCGTGGTCGCAAGCGTAGCCGCGCTCGCGCTGCAGAACTGCCGGCGGCTCATGCGATGATTGATGGTCATGGCGCCTCCTTACTTCTGAGCCGCGAGCCACGCCGCAATGGCGCGGACTTCGTCGTCCGAGAAGCCTTTGGCGATGCGGTTCATCACGGTGGCGGGAAGCGATCCGTCGCGAAATCCATTCATGGCGGTCGTGATCTCGCCGGCGTCGCGGCCATGTAGCCGCGGTACGGATGAAGTCGAAGCCGTACCAGTGGCATGACAGCCGGAGCAGGACGCGGCGCCGGGCGGCGGCAGGGAAGCGGCTATGACCTTCGGGCCCGACACCGCGATCGTTGCAATGGCGAGGAGGGCAGGAAGTGTTTTCATCAGCGGCCTCCGAATGATGGAGCGGCGACCCGAAGGTCGCCGCTGGCCGATGTCAGGCAAAGCTGATGTTCTGGTCCCTCAGCGGCACCGAACGGAGACGCTTGCCAGTCGCTGCAAAGTAGGCGTTGAGCACCGCCGGTGCGGCGACAGCGATGGTCGGCTCCCCGACGCCGCCCCAGAAGCCGCCGCTCGGCACCATGACGCATTCCACCTTCGGCATCTCGGCGATGCGCATGGAGTTGTAGGTGTCGAAGTTGGTCTGCTCGATCTTGCCGTCCTTCACCGTGCAGCCGCCATAGAACAGGGCGGACAGGCCGTAGACAAAGGACCCCGCGATCTGCCGCTCGACCTGCGCCGGGTTGACGACGTAGCCGGGATCGGTCGAGGCAACGATACGATGCACCTTGATCTTGCTGTCCTCGGTCACGGAGATTTCCGCAGCGCCCGCGACGTAGCTGCCGTAGCCCATCACCTGCGCGATCCCGCGATGGATGCCTTGCGGCGCCGGTTTGCCCCAGCCGATCTTCTCGGCCACGGCATTGAGCACGGCAAGATGCTTCGGATGCTTGCTCATCAGCTTGCGGCGGAACTCCACCGGATCCTGGCCGACCGAATGCGCCAGCTCATCCATGAAGCATTCCAGGTAGATCGCGTTCTGGTTGACGTTGACGCCGCGCCAGAAGCCCGGCGGAACGTGGGGATTGCGCATGGAATGCTCGACCAAAAGGTTCGGCACCGAGTATCCGATCGCCGCGTCGCCCGAGGGACTGAGGCCCTGGAACGCAATTGTATCCATGCCATTCACCAGCGCCGCCGGACGCACCGAGAACAGGATCGACTGCCCGGACAACCGAACGTGCAGCGCCGTGAGATTGTTGTCGGCATCGAATGCGCCGGTGAGTTTGCACTGGGTGATTGGATGATACTTGCCTTGCACCATGTCCTCTTCGCGCGACCACAGCAGTTTGACCGGCGTGCCGGGCATCTGCTTGGCGATCTCGACCGCCTGGCGTACGTAGTCGGTCATGCCGCGGCGGCCGAAGCCGCCGCCGAGGATGTGCTTGTGCACTTCGCATTTTTCAGCCGGCAGGCCTGAGGCTTCCATCGCCGCGGCAAAAGCCGCCTCGCCGTTTTGGGTGCCGCACCAGACCTCGCATTTGTCCGATGTATAGAGCGCCGTGGCGTTCATCGGCTCCATACAGACGTGGTTCTGGTAGGGATAGTTGTAGACCGCCTCGATCTTCTTGGCGGCGCCGGCAATCGCTGCCTTGGCGTCGCCGTTCTGGTTGCCGACATAGGCCGGCTGCGCATTTTCGAGGCCTTCAGCGAGCCATTTGGCGATCGATTCGCTGGAGACCTTGGCGTTCTCGCCTTCGTCCCAGACGATCGGCAGAGCATCCAGCGCGGTCTTGGCGTGCCACCAGGTATCGGCGACGACGGCGACCGCGCTGTCGCCGACGCGGACGACCTTCTTGACACCCTTCATGCCGGCGATCTTGCCTTCGTCGAAGCTCTTCAGCTTGCCGCCGAAGACGGGACAATCCTTGATCGCGGCGTTGAGCATGCCCGGAAGCTTGACGTCGACGCCGTAGACCATCGCACCGGTCGTCTTGTCGACGGTATCAAGCCGCTTCACGCCCTTGCCGGCGATCTTCCAGTCCTTTGGGTCCTTCAGCTTGACGTCGGCAGGCGGCTCGAGTTTCGCGGCGGCTTCCACCACCTTGCCGTAGGTCGTGGTTTTGCCCGACGGCGTATGGGTAATGACGCTGTTGGCGGCGGTGCATTCCGAGGCCGGCACCTTCCATTCGTTGGCGGCGGCCTGCACCAGCATCACGCGCGCGGTGGCGCCGCCCTTGCGGACGTAATCCTGGCTGGCGCGAATGCCGCGGCTGCCGCCGGTCGAGAAATCGCCCCAGGCGCGCTTGCGTGCGACACTTTGACCCGGCGTCGGATACTCAGTGACGACCTTAGACCAGTCGCATTCGAGTTCTTCGGCGACGAGCTGGGCAAGCCCGGTGAGGGTGCCCTGTCCCATTTCCGAGCGCGCGATACGAATCACGGTGGTGTCGTCCGAGCGGATCACCACCCAGACATTTACCTCGGGCGAGCCGTCGGCCGCGCGGACTACCGTCGGTCCGCCAAAGGGAATATCGAGGCCGATCGCAAGACCGGCGCCGGCGGCAGCCGTGCCGATCACGAAACCGCGGCGAGTGAGTTTAGGCATGACGTGCTTGTTCATGGCATCGCCCTCAAGCGTTCGCAGCGGCGTGAATTGCCTCG
>PNLC01000361.1 GCA_013822885.1 Bradyrhizobium sp. | reverse complement strand
GAGACCAAGCACGACGTCATCGCCTTTCTGACCCATCTGGCCGAAATCGTCGGCCCCGAGGCGCGCTTCGTCCATCAGGGCATGACCTCCTCCGATGTGCTCGATACCTGTTTCAACGTCCAGCTCACCCGCGCCGCCGACCTCCTGCTCGCCGATATCGACAAGGTGCTGGCGGCGCTGAAGAAGCGCGCTTTCGAGCACAAGATGACGCCGACCATCGGACGCTCCCACGGCATCCACGCCGAGCCTGTCACGTTCGGGCTCAAGCTTGCCTACGCCTATGCTGAGTTTTCCCGCGCCCGCGAGCGCCTCGTCGCCGCCCGCAAGGAGGTCGCGACCTGCGCGATTTCGGGCGCCGTCGGCACCTTCGCGCAGATCGACCCGCGCGTGGAAGAGCATGTCGCCAAGGCGATGGGACTGGCGCCCGAACCGATCTCGACCCAGGTGATCCCGCGCGACCGCCACGCGATGTATTTTGCAACGCTCGGCGTGATCGCCTCCTCGGTCGAGCGGCTTTCGATCGAAATCCGCCACCTGCAGCGCACCGAGGTGCTGGAAGCCGAGGAGTTTTTCTCCGAGGGCCAGAAGGGCTCGTCGGCGATGCCGCACAAGCGCAACCCGGTGCTGTCGGAAAATCTCACCGGGCTGTCGCGCATGGTACGCGCCTACGCGATGCCGGCGATGGAAAACGTCGCCCTCTGGCATGAGCGCGACATCTCGCACTCCTCGGCCGAACGCATGATCGGGCCCGATGCGACCGTCACGCTCGACTTCGCGCTGATGCGCCTTGCCGGCCTGATCGAGAAACTCCTGATCTATCCTGCCAACATGCAGAAGAACCTCGACCGGCTCGGCGGTCTCGTGCATTCGCAACGGCTCTTGATCGCGCTGACGCAAAAGGGCGCCAGCCGCGAGGACGCCTACAAATATGTCCAGCGCAACGCGATGCCGGTCTGGCGCGGTGAAGGCGATTTCCAGGCCCTGCTGAAAAAAGACCCCGACGTGAAAAAGCACCTGACCGATGCCGAAATCGAGGAGCAGTTCGATCTCGGCTATCACTTCAAGCACGTCGACACGATCTTCAAGCGCGTATTTGGCGAAGCGTGACGGGATCGCTCACGGGGGCAGCGCCCGTGCCGGCCATCAGTTCAGCAAGGCGCCGAGCCGCGGCCCGCACCCCAGGCGCTTCAAAACAACTGAATGGTAACCAGGGATCGAGTAGGATCACGGACGTGTCAGCGCCTCCGACGATTCTCGTGTTCGACTCCGGTCTTGGCGGCCTCACCGTCTTGCGGGAGATCGTCGGCGCCCGGCCCGACGCGAACTACGTCTATGTCGCCGACGACGCGTTCTTTCCCTACGGCCATCACAGCGAAGAGCAGATCGTTGCCCGCGTGGTACCGCTGATCGGAGAATTGATCGTACATCATGCCCCTGACCTCGTGGTGATCGCCTGCAACACCGCTTCCACGCTGGTCATGTCGCACCTGCGCAGCGCCTACCAGGTTCCTTTCGTCGGCACCGTGCCTGCGATCAAGCCGGCCTGCGCCAGTTCGAAGACCAAGCGCGTATCGGTGCTGGGCACCAAGGGTACTGTCGCGCGCGAATACACCAAGCGGCTGATCCACGATTTCGCGCAAGGCTGCGAGGTGACGCTGGTCGGATCGGCCGAACTCGCCTCGCTCGCAGAATCCGCGCTCAGCGGCAATGCGGTGAGCGATGCGGACATCGCCGCCGAACTGGCCCCCTGCTTTGTCGGAAACGGCGACGCGCGTACCGACACCGTCGTGCTGGCCTGCACGCATTATCCGCTGTTGCTGGACCGGCTGACACGGCTCGCGCCATGGCCGGTTGACTGGATCGATCCGGCGCCTGCCATCGCGCGACGCGCATCTGACTTGCTCGGCCCTCCCGGGAGCCGGAGCGACGCCGCCGCCGCCGCCGCCGAGATGATCTTCACGTCCAGACGGCCGCACACGCTCAGCAAGGCGCTGATGCCTTTTTTCGGCGGACGCGTCCCGGCATAAAGCCGGACAGCAGTTTGCGATAGGGACTGCTTCTCAGTGATCCAATGCCCGTGCGGCCTTTTCCTGCGCAACGATCCCTTCCAGGCGCGAGATGTTCTCGAGCAGGCGCTGACTGGTCAGCACGAGGAAATAGTATCCGAACTGCGGATTCTGGAAGTAAATCTCGAGCAGTCTTTCATAGGTGATGGTCATCACCTGCCCGTCCTCGATGCACTCGACGGTCGCGGTTCTCCGTTGATTGGGCGTGAGGAAACCAAGTTCGCCCATCAGGCGTCCCGGCGGGATCTCGACGTTGATTTCCTTCACCAGAAACTTTCCCGTGACCGTCAGGAACATCTCGTTGGCCGCATCATCCTTCTTGAACAGCTTGTCGCCGCGACGGTATTTGCGCTCGGTCATGAATGGCTTCAGCCATTCCAGCGAAGTGTCGCCCTCGGTCGCGATACGTGCCCGCTTGATCAGGTTGAGCATCTGACGAAGGCGGATCGCGTTGATCGGCAGAAACAGCAGATACAGGATGAAAGTCCCGACGTTTCCCGAGAGCGCGCCAAAGGCGGCGAAGAACATGCAGCCGACCATGTTGGTGACGCGCAGCGCCACGATCGTCTGCATCAGTAAGGTGGCGACGAGAAAGATGGCGCCGACCAGCGCGAACATGTTGGCAAGCGTGATGTTGGCCAGCACAATTTCCAGCAGCCGGCTGAACAGCGCCTCGTAGGTGATGTTGTTGGGATCGAGACCCATCTGGATCAGAATCTTTGCGATCCTGAGGTTGTCAGCCGCCGTATCGAGAATGCGGTCCAGGATGTTCGAAAGATCTGCGCCGCTTGACTTCATCGGATCTTCCCCTACGCACGTCGGTATTGGTTAGATATCCCTGATATTTAACAATCTAAGCCGGATAGCCACCGTTTGAGCAGGGAGTTTCCGCGTTGACCCCAGCGAAGCCTGCGCCACTCAACCGCCTCCGCCAGCTGTGGCGGGAGGGTCGCCCGACATTCGGCGCGATCGCGACCATCCCCTCCATCCAGACCGTACAGATCATGGCCCGTTGCGGGATCGACTGGATCATCGTCGATCTCGAGCATGGTCCGATCGACCTTGGTTCGGCCCATGCGATGATTACCGCTACAGCCGGCACCCCCTGCGTTCCGATGGTTCGGATTGCCGCCAACGAGCCTTGGCTCGCCAAGGCGCCAATGGACATTGGCGCGCTCGGCATCAACTTCCCGATGATCTGCAGCCGCGCCGACGCCGAAAAGGCCGTACGCAGCGTGCGTTATCCGCCGAAAGGCGAACGGCTATGGGGCCCGTTCCATGCACCGTTCCGCTGGGGCGTTTCGATGCCGGACTATATGGCGACCGCGGACGACGACATGATCTGCATGATCACGATCGAGCATGTCGAGGCGGTCGACCGCATCGACGAGATCATGGCCACGCCCGGTATCGATCTCGCCGTGATCGGCCCGGGCGACCTTGCCACCTCGATCAACAAGCGCGGCCTTCCCGACGACCCGGCAGTGCTTGAGTTGATGGCGCGCGCCGAGGCAGCCATCCTCAAGAGCGGCGTTCCGATCGGCGGCGTCGCCCGCACCGCCGAGCAAGCCAACCGGATGATCGAGCGCGGCTACGTGGCGCTGGCGCTCGGCTTCGACTGGTCGCTGTTCCAGCGCGGCATCGCGGCGAGTTTTGAGGGGATCAGGCGGTAGGTTCCAGTTGACGCCAAGCCCTTCAAAATCCTTGTAATTTTACGTCATCCGGCTGAGCGGGCTGTGGCCCTGCCGGTGCAAGCGATGCGAACCTGCTGGCGTCAAGTCGCCTTGTTCGTGCTAGATCAGTGCGGCCGGCTTGAAATGGCCGGCCTGACGGCATTCTGATCTTTCATTGCAGAGACTTGAGCGGAGCGAATGCGCGGAACGGTTCGAAAAATCACGCTGCCGCGCCGTCTCGTCGCCGACTTGATGCACGCGTCGATGCGCGTCCCGTTCGTCTCGCTTGCCCGCCCCCTCAACCTCCGCCCTCTGCTGGAGGCGCGCGCGCAGGCCGCCCAGCTCCCGGGCTGGGCCGCAATCTTCGTCAAGGCGTTCGCGCTGGTGGCGAAGGAGGAACCCATCCTGCGCACGCTCTATGTCAAATGGCCGGCCCCTGCCTTCTACGAACTGCCGCGCAGCGTCGCCATGGTGGCGATTGCCAGGGTCGAGGACGGCCAGGATTGCGTGCTGCCGCAAAAGGTCGCCGCGCCGGATGAGTTGCCGCTGGCGGCGGTCGACGCGCTGATCCGGCACGCCAAGGAAGCCCCGATCCAGGATGTACCGGCGTTCCGCAAGATCCTGCGGACGACCCGGCTGCCGCTGCCGCTGCGACGGCTGTTCTGGGCGATCGGGCTGAATTTCGGCCGCCAGCGGGCCAATTATTTCGGAAGTTTCGGGGTGACCTCGGTCGCCGCCTATGGCGCCGGCCAGCTCCATGCACTGAGCCCGGGGCCGTTTGTCCTGAGCTACGGGGTGGAAAAGCCCGATCAGACCGTCGACGTCGTGCTGCGCTGGGACCACCGGGTTACCGACGCCGCCCTGATGGCCAGAACGCTGAATCGGCTCGAACAGGTGCTGAACGGGGAAATCGCCGCCGAATTGCGCGCAAACCGGCAGCAAACCGAGCCAAAACCGGTCCGGGCGGTCGCGACTTGACCTCCTTGGCGATCATTCCGGGGGCGAACCCGGAATGACATCCATTTCGTTGACAGAACGGCGCTTTCTCCTTAAGAACCCGCTTGCTCGCGGGCCGCTTTCGGCCCGCGTTGCGTTTCGCGACCCGTGGTCTTCCCCGAGCTTTCGAGGCGGACCTGTCGGCCCCGGCCATGCCGGTGCACAGGAGGGCGCGTTTCCTCAAAACTCAAACCTAATGCAGAGGACGCGATGACAAAGCGCAGTGAGGCGAAATACAAGATTGATCGCCGTATGGGCCAGAAT
>PNLC01000360.1 GCA_013822885.1 Bradyrhizobium sp. | reverse complement strand
AAAAAGCCGCTCATGGGATCGGCAATCTCGACCTTCAGCACGCGCCTGGCGACTTCGGTTGCCAGCGCGCTGATGCCGGCGCGCTGCTTGTTGAAGCTGTCGGCGCGGCCGCCCTCGATGTAGCGGCTGCCGACGACGAGTTCCGCCGCGCCGCCCTGCAGCAGGCCGACCATCTTCGGCAGTTGCGTTTCGTCGTGCTGCAAATCGGCGTCCATCACCGCCGCAATGGGGGCGCTCGACGCGAGAATGCCCTCGATGCAGGCGCCGGACAACCCGCGCCTCCCGATCCGGCGGATGCAGCGAACCCGCGGATCCTTCTGTGCCAGCGCCCTCACCACTTCCCAGGTACCGTCAGGCGAATTGTCATCGACAAAGACGACCTCCCAGGGGATGCCGGCCAGCGTCGCATCCAGCCTCCGGTAAAGCACCGTCACATTGTCGCGTTCGTTAAAGGTAGGGACGACAACGGAAAGCTGCAGCAAACCGGCGGCCTGCGACAGGGCTTCGGTCCCCGGTTTGCTGGTATCAATCATGGTGGCCAGCGGTATATCCGCCGCCGCCGGTCATGCCAAGGCGAGCCTTGGAACTGACAGTTAGTGGGGATAAAGGACCAAAACAGGTCCCAAAATGCCAACGACCACGAACAGAGGGCGCGCGTACATCCGGCGCTGCCAAACTATTCATGGTCGTCCCAGCGCCGGAGCTTTGAAGCGTCAACGTAGCCGTTAGAAGCTAGATAGGGATGCCAGAGGCGTTCCGCAAGCCCGGACCGGCCGGGCAACTAGTTCGGCACTTCCCGAATCACCGGCCCTCGCGGGGCGGGCGCGGCGGGGGCTTGCTGCACCGCCTGCGCGGGTTGGACGCTGGCCGGCTTGGCGGGCTTTCCGAACTGCCCGATCGGCCCGAAGGCGAATGCCACCACCAGCACAATCGACGCGACGATGGCTCCCAAAATACCGGCTATCGACTGAGAATTCATGCCCGATTGTCCTCCCGCCTGATTGGGAACTAATATCACGGAAAAGAGTCCATGAGGAAGCAACCAAGGCTGCAATCGCTACAACCCGGCGCCCGCGTGGCGCTTCAAAATGTCACCACGCCAGCGCCTCGCAACCGACAAGCAAGAACCGCGATTCCATCGTAAACATGGCAGAGTCTTGCCATTTGGTTTGACATTGGAACAGGGGACTAAAATGTCGAATACAGACGAGGGCAAACCGGCCGGAAAATCCGGACGGCGCAGCCGCAAGGGGGAAACCAAGAAGGTTGAAAAGAAGGTTGAAAGCAAGAAAGGCGAGAGCAAGAAGACCGCGGCAAAAAAGGGCCCGCCAGAGAGCCCGGCGCCGGTTCAATTGCAACGCCCGGAACAGGATCAACCGTTACAGCCCCAGCCGGTTCACGCCGAGAGCCCGAAGTTGGAAGAGCCGCCGCCGGCCATTGACGAGCCAGTTGCTGACGAGCCAGTTGCTGCCGAGCCTGTTGTTGCCGTCGCCGCCGAGCCCGAGCCGCCGCCGGCCACTGCGCCCTCGTCCGCCGAACCCGCACCGGTCGAACTCGCGGCTCTCGAATCTGCAACAGTCGAACCTGCAACGGCAGAACCTGTCCCGGCCGAACCGACACTTGCCGAAACTGCGATCGCCGAACCACCAAAGTCCGATCCTGTGAAAGCCGAGGTTGCGGCGGCCGAACTCACACCCGTGAGCCTGCAGACCATCGCCAACGCCTATCGCGACTACACCAGGAAATCGTTCGAGGAATTCGGATCGTTTTTCGAGCAGCTGAGCGGTGCCCGGTCGCTCGAAAAGGCGATGTCCGTTCACACCGAATTTGTGAAGCGGGCCTACGAGACCTCCGTTACCGAGTCGCAGAAGATCTGCGAACTCCACAACAAGCTAGCCCGGCAAACCTTCCAGCCCCTGCAGGGTCTGGTCGGCAAGCCACGGGAAACACGCGGCAAGTCCTGAGGCATCACGCGAACTGGCCCGATCATGCCCCCGGAGCCCGTGCCTGGCTCCGGCTCCGCTTCGAGGCCGGCCCGGCACCACGCATGTAATGCCGTTCCGGCCGGTATCGTCCGGCCCAGGCCCGCATGATCCTGGCGGTGAGGTTCGATATCCAATGGAGAAGGCCCATCGAACGATCCTTTCGTCCTGCAATCCAAATCAGCCGCCAAGCTGGCCCGTCAGCCGCTGGTGAAACGAGGAGCTGCGCTGGTCGAGCCCGGTAAAGGTGATGGTGGCGCCGCGTTCGCGGTATTTGGTTTCGATCGAATCCAGCGCCGCGACGCTCGACGCATCCCATATCTGGGAATGGGTGAGATCGATCAGGACGCGCTTGGGATCCTCACCGTATGAGAAGCGCTCCACCAGATCGTTGCTGCTGCCGAAGAACAATGGCCCGTGGACGTCATAGCGAACCGACATCCCGTCCGGGCTCAACGTGCGTTCCGCACGAATGACATGCGCCACCCTGCGGGCGAACAACACCATCGCCAGCATCACGCCGACGGCAATCCCAATCGCAAGGTTGCCGGTGATGACGGTCACCGCAACGGTTATTCCCATGACCAGCGTTTCCGGGATCGGCATGCGCTTGAGCGTCACAGGCGTGACGCTGTGCCAATCGATCGTCTTGAGCGCGGCAATCATCATGACGGCGGCCAGTGCGACCATCGGAATCTGCGCCATCAAATCGCTGAGTGCCGTCACCAGCACCAGCAGCACGATGGCAGCGACCGCCGTCGAAATGCGGGTGCGACCCTGCCCGATCTTCACGTTGACGATGGTCTGGGCGATCATCGCGCAACCGCCGATGCCGCCATAAAAGCCGGCGGCAATGTTGGCGACGCCAAGCGCCCAGGATTCCTTGCCCTTGTGCGACCTCGTGTCGGTCAGGTCGTCGACCAGCTTGGCCGTCAGCAGCGTTTCCAACAGACCGACGAAGGCGACGCTGATCGCGGTCGGCCAGATGATGCGCAGCGTGTTGAGGTCGAGCGGGATGACAAACGCCGTGATGCCGGGCAATCCGGGCGCCATCGCCCCCTCGCCGCCGACATTGGGCACCGTCAGGTGTCCCAGGATCACGATCGACGTCACCACGATGATGGCGACCAGCGGCGCCGGAACGGCTGTCGTGATCCGGGGCATCAGGAGAACGATCGCGATCGTCAATGCGAACAGCGGATAGACCAGCCACGGCACGTTGAAGATGTGCGGCACCTGCGCCGCGAAGATCAGAATGCCGAGCGCATTGACGAAGCCGATCATCACCGAACGCGGGATGAAGCGCGTCAGCCGCGCCAGTCCGGCAAGGCCGAATGCGATCTGAATAATGCCGGCAAGGATGATGGTCGGCAGGATGTAGCCGACCCCATGCACTTTCACCATCGGGCCGATGACCAGCGCAATCGAACCGGCGGCGGCGGTGACCATGGCCGGCCTGCCGCCGAGAACGGACATAACGAGGCACAGCACGATCGAGGCGACCAGCGCCACCTTGGGATCGACGCCCGACACGAACGAAAAGGAGATCACCTCGGGAATCAGCGCCAGCGCCGTGATCACGCCGGCCAGAGACTCCCGGACAAAGAGGTTCGGCGCACGCAGCACTGCCAAGATGGACGGCGAGTCTTCGAACTGCGATTGGGTGACGGCGGAGCTGGACATCTGCATTGGATCTATCCGGAAAGTGTGACGGCTCGTTCAGGGCTGGCGGCTGGCTTGCGTTAGCCGCCCTGTGGTCGACGCACGACGCAGCGAAAGCCGATGTGACAGGTGGAAGAATCGACCGTTTCGCCCTGACGGGCCGATGGCCGATAGCGCAGGCAGTAATTCGGAGCGCAGAGATGCGAGCCGCCCTTCACCACGCGGCGCGTGGATCGGTCGTCGCCGGCATTTGGATGGCAGCAGGATTGCGGCGGCTGCTCCGGCGCAGCGTCATAGAGGCTCGAAGTCCATTCCCAGACGTTGCCGACCATGTCGAACAGGCCGTAGCCATTGGCCGGAAACGCATCGACCGGCGAAGTGCCGTCGTATCCGTCCTCGGCGAGGTTCTCGTGCGGAAACTGGCCTTGCCAGGTGTTGGCCAGAAAGCGCCCCTCGGGATTTGCAGCATCTCCCCATGGATAGGCCTTGCCTTCGAGACCGCCACGGGCGGCGAACTCCCATTCCGCTTCGGTCGGCAACTCCTTGTCGCACCACGCTGCATAGGCGAGCGCGTCCTCGTGGGCGATGTGCACGACGGGATGATCGTCACGGCCGGCGATCGAACTCCCCGGTCCCTGCGGATGCCGCCAGTTCGCGCCGGGGCGATATTCCCACCAGGCATGATTGTTGCGCAGGCTGACGGGGCGATCCGGTTTGACGAACACCAGCGAACCCGGCACCAGCAGTGCGGGATCTGCATCCGGGTACATCGCCGGATTCGGCGGACGCTCCGAATAGGTGACGTATCCGGTCGCCTCGACGAACTTGCGAAACTCGGCATTGGTGACGGGAAAGACGTCGATCCAAAAACCCTCGACGAACTCGGGCCTAACCGGGCGTTCTTCCCGATAGAAGCTGTTGGAGCCCATCAGGAAGGCGCCGCCCGAAATCCAGTTCATGGATTCCAGCTTGATCGTATCCGGCGCGAGACCCGCATTGACGTGGCCGGAGGCAGAGCAACAGCCCTGCCCCCGGCGATTGCCGGCTGCACCATGCGCGATCGTTTCCGCTCTCGTCGGTGCAGTCATCGCATTCAACCCTTGGCGTGTTGCTTGGGCACGAAATCGAGCGCGGCGCCTGGCGGAATCAGTTCCTCCTTTTTGGCGCTCTCCTCGAAATCCCTGATGATGCGCTGTGCATGCTGCATCACCCACCAGCGCACATATCGCTGGTTGACTGCATCGCGCTCCTTCGGGTCTTCCTTCAGATGCGTGATGCGGGCAAATCCAAGCGCCAGCTCCGGATCGTGGAAATGCTGCTGCCGCTTGAAGTTGATCTTGAAGTCCTTCCACTTCACC
>PNLC01000359.1 GCA_013822885.1 Bradyrhizobium sp. | reverse complement strand
GGCTTTTTGACTCGACCCCGGATTTGCGTTAGGCGGCGCCCATGTCCGACAAGTCAGCCTCACAACACCTGTTTGCCGATGTGCTCGCGCGCGTGCACGCGGTCTGCGCGGGCCTGGCGGCCGAGGGCCAGTGGCCCGCCGGCATCGATTTCTCCCGCGTCGTGGTCGAGCCGCCGCGCGATGCGACCCATGGCGACATGGCGACGAACGCCGCGATGGTGCTCGCCAAGGACGCCAAGGTGAAGCCGCGCGATCTCGCGGACAGGATCGCCGAAAAGCTGCGCGCCGAAGATCTCGTCGCTTCCGTCGATGTCGCAGGTCCCGGCTTCATCAATCTTACCCTCAAGCCTCAGGTCTGGGCCGACGAACTGCGCACCGTGCTGCGCGAAAATGTGTCCTACGGCAAAAGTGCGATCGGCAGTGGCGCCAAGGTCAATGTCGAATATGTCTCGGCCAACCCGACCGGACCGATGCATGTCGGCCATTGCCGCGGCGCGGTGTTCGGCGATGCGCTGGGCAGCCTGTTGCAGTTCGCAGGCTTCGAAGTCACGCGCGAATACTACATCAACGATGCCGGCGCGCAGGTCGACGTGCTCGCGCGCTCGGCGTTCCTGCGCTACCGCGAGGCGCTCGGCGAGAGCATTGGCGAGATTCCGGAAGGGCTGTATCCCGGCGACTATCTCGTGCCGGTCGGCGAGGCGCTCGCCGCCGAGCACGGCGACAAGCTCAAGGCGATGCCGGAAAGCGCCTGGCTGCCGATCGTCCGCAACAAGTCCATCGCCATGATGATGGACATGATCAAGGGCGATCTCGCGGCGCTGAATATCAAGCACGACGTGTTCTTCTCGGAGCGGTCGCTGGTCGAGACCGGCAACAACAGGGTCACCGAGACCATCGATTTCCTGCGTTCCAAGGGCGATATCTACGAAGGCCGCCTGCCGCCGCCGAAAGGCAAGCCGGTCGAGGACTACGAGGATCGGATACAGACCCTGTTCCGCGCCACCGCCTATGGCGACGACGTCGATCGTCCGCTGATCAAGTCGGACGGCGGTTATACCTATTTCGCGTCCGACATCGCCTATCACAAGAACAAGATCGATCGCGGCTTCCTCGACATGATCGACGTGTTCGGTGCCGATCACGGCGGCTACATCAAGCGCATGCAGGCGGCCGTGAAGGGTGTCAGCGACAGCAAGGCCGCGCTCGACGTCAAGGTCGTGCAACTCGTTCGTCTGCTGCGCAACGGTGAGCCGGTGAAGATGTCGAAACGCTCGGGCGATTTCGTCACGCTTCGCGAAGTGGTGGACGAAGTGGGTTCGGACGCCGTGCGGTTCATGATGCTGTTCCGCAAGAACGATGCCGTGCTCGATTTCGATCTCGCCAAGGTGCTCGAGCAATCGAAGGACAATCCTGTTTTCTATGTGCAGTACGGGCACGCCCGCGGCCACTCCATCTTCAAGAACGCCCGCGAGGTGGTGCCTGATTTGCCTGAAGAAGATGCCGCCCGGGCGGCCTGGCTGGGGGATGCCCCGGTGGAGCGGCTGACCGATCCGGCCGAACTGGACCTATTGAAGCGGCTGGCGCTCTATCCCCGGATGCTCGAAGCGGCGGCGACCGCACACGAACCACACCGAATCGCATTTTATCTATATGATTTGGCCAGTGAATTTCACGCGTTATGGACCAAAGGACGCGATTTGCCCTATTTACGCTTCATTATGACTAATGATGCAGAGATTACGAGGGCGCGTTTGGCAATGGTTCAGGGCGTCGTCTCGGTTCTGGCATCGGGCTTAGCCGTTCTCGGCGTCCAGGCCCCAATCGAGATGCGGTAGGTAGGGGCGAAGGCCCTCACGAATGGGGGTTCGTGGGGTATCTGGCAGGGGCCAATTCGCTCGTCATGGTTCGTTGACATGGCGGGTTGGCGCTGTCCCGAAGGGGATGCACCATCACGATGGCTGAACGATATCAGGAACGACCTTATCTTGGCGCCGACTACGATCGCGGCGATCCTCACGGTGCAGGCCGTGGCGAAAGCGATCCGTTGGCTGAATTGGCAAGGCTGATCGGACAGACGGATCCGGCGGCTGCTGGCAGGCAGGCCCCGCATCCGTTGCAGTCGCGCGCGAATATTCGTCCGCAATATTCCGCGCCCGCGCCCGAGCAATACGATCTGCCCGACGAAACCGACAGCGCGCCGCCGACTCCGCCGTCATGGATGCAGCGCGGCAGGCAGGAGCCGGCGCCAACGCCGCCACTGCCGCAGGATTACGACGACGAGCCGGAATATCAGCCGGCGCCGGTGCATCCGCTGCATCGTTACGGCGCGCAGCAACCGCACGAGCATGAGCACGAGCAGGACTATTACGAGCAGCCGCAATTTGCCGGCGCCGAGCCGCAGCAGGACCCGTCGCGTTACGACGACGCGCTCTACGGCCGGATCGAATCCGGCGATCAGGGTTATCAGCGCGATCCGGCCTACCCGGACGATCCTTACACCTATCAGAACGATGGCTACGAGGACGAAGAGCCCGCGCCGAAGAAGCGCTCGAGCGGGCTGATGACGATTGCCGCCGTGCTGGCGCTGGCTGTGGTAGGAACGGGCGCAGCCTTTGCCTACCGCACCTTTGTCGGTTCGCCGCGCAGCGGCGAGCCGCCGATCATCAGGGCTGACAACAGCCCGACCAAGGTGGTGCCGGCCCAGTCCGATGTTGCCTTGAAGACTCCTGACCGCTTGCCCTCGGGCGACGGCGGCGAAAAGCTGGTGTCGCGCGAGGAAACCCCGGTTGACGTCAACTCCAGGTCCGGCGGGCCGCGCGTGATATTTCCGCCGTTGAACCAGAACAGCAATCCGCCGCAGGTTGCGAGCGTTTCTCCCAATGGAGCCGCGCTGACGACGGCGGCCAACGGCACCATTCCGAACAACGAACCGCGCAGGATCAAGACGCTCCCGGTCAAGGGCGACGCAGCTGACAATGGCGGCATCCCCACCGGCGCTACCGCCCCTCCGCCGCGGACGGGACCGGCGACGCGGTCGGTTGCAGCCCCGGCCGCCGCTCCGGCGGGCGCGCGGAACCCTGCCTCGGCCAATGCCAGCGCGAATACGCCGGTATCACTGTCGCCGCAGGGCGGCCAACCGTCCGATTCCGCGCCGACGACCCGCATCGCGGCAACCAATCCAGCCCAGACGGCCAACGGGGGCGGCTATCTGGTCCAGGTTTCCTCGCAGAAGAACGAGGCTGATGCGCAGGCCTCCTTCCGCTCGCTGCAGAGCAAATTTCCCAACGTGCTGGGTTCCCGTTCGCCGGTGATCAAACGCGCCGATCTCGGCGAAAAAGGCGTGTATTATCGGGCCATGGTCGGTCCTTTCGGTTCCCAGGACGAGGCCTCGCAGTTCTGCGGCGGCCTGAAATCTGCCGGTGGGCAGTGCGTCGTCCAAAGGAATTAACGGCGGTTTCCTTGACCGCGGGGCTATGAGGGGCCTAATCGGCCCCCATGAGCAGTCGCGCATTCATCACGGGCGTATCGGGACTTGAATTGAGCGCTGCAGAGCGCGAATTCATCCGTGGCGAGCGGCCGTGGGGCTTCATCCTGTTCAAGCGCAATGTCGAGACCCCCGATCAAGTATCTGCGCTTGTCGAGGAACTTCGGACCTGCCTGGGCGAGGCGGACGCCCCGGTTCTGATCGACCAGGAAGGCGGACGGGTGGCGCGGCTCGGCCCGCCGCACTGGCCGGTCTATCCGCCCGGCGCGGCGTTCGGCGCGCTGTACGACCTCGACCCGGCGCTCGGCTTGCAGGCCGCACGGCTGAGTTCGCGCCTGATCGCAGCCGACCTGATCGACCTCGGCATTACCGTGGACTGCCTGCCGCTGGCGGATGTGCCCGTGGCCGGCGCCAATGCCGTGATCGGCAACCGGGCCTATGGGACCGAACCGGCCAAGGTCGCGGCGATCGCCCGGGCGGTTACCGGGGGATTGGAGCAGGGGGGCGTTCTGCCGGTCCTGAAGCACATTCCCGGCCACGGCAGGGCCACCGCCGACAGCCATTTCCGGCTGCCGACCATCGATACGCCGCGGGAGGAGCTCGAACGGACCGATTTCGCCGCCTTCCGACCGCTGGCGGACCTGCCGATGGCGATGACCGCGCATGTTGTGTTTAGCGCGCTGGACCCCGCCCAACCGGCGACGACATCTGCGACAATCATCCGGCAGGTGATTCGCGGCCAAATTGGGTTCCAAGGTTTGTTGATGAGTGATGACGTCTCCATGAATGCGCTGGCGGGATCGATCGCCGAGCGGACGCGCGCCATCGTCAACGCTGGCTGCGACATGGTTCTGCATTGCAACGGCAAGCTCGACGAGATGCGCGATGTGGCGCGCGAGACGCCGGAACTGACGGGTGAAGCGCTGCAGCGCGCCAGCCGGGCGTTGGCCTCGCGAAAGCCGCCGGAGCCGCTCGACCGGCCGGCGGCACGGGCCGAACTGGACGCGTTGCTGGATCGGATAGGAACGGCATGACCGCGGAAATTCTATCGTTTGAAACTGGCCGGCCCGCGCCCGCCGAGGCGACCGACGGCGAGCCGGCGCTGGTCGTCGATGTCGAGGGCTATGAGGGCCCGCTCGATCTGCTGCTCACGCTGGCGCGGCAGCAGAAGGTCGATCTCGCCAAGATCTCGATCCTGGCGCTGGCCGACCAGTATCTGACCTTCATCGAAGCCGCACGAAAAATTCGCCTCGAATTGGCGGCTGATTACCTCGTGATGGCGGCCTGGCTCGCCTACCTGAAATCGCGGCTGCTGCTGCCGGAACCGCCGACGCCCGATGGACCGAGTGCGGAGGAGATGGCCACCGCGCTCGCCAACCGGCTGCGTCGGCTCGAGGCCATTCGCGAGGCCGCCAACCGGCTGATGAACCGGCCGCAGTTTCAGCGCGATATTTTCCCGCGCGGCAATCCGGAATCGATCGCCGAAATCCGTCATCCGAAGTTCACGGCGACACTGTTCGACCTGCTC
>PNLC01000358.1 GCA_013822885.1 Bradyrhizobium sp. | reverse complement strand
GGTTCATGTCTTGCCACCGGCCGGCTTGGCTTGGGCGGTTTGCGGCGTCACTTTCGCTCCCACGCGGGCACGCTGCAGGCCGTCGACGATCACGCGATCCTCAGGCTTCAGGCCCTCGCGGATCACGCGCAGTCCATCGTCGAGCGGGCCCAATATCACCGGCTTCGCCTCGACCGTATTGTCGTCCTTGACGACGAAGACGATCTTGCGCGACTGGTCGGTGGCGATCGCGGTATCCGGCAGCAGCAGGGCTTCGTATGGCGCGCTGCCGATGATTCGAACGCGGCCGAACTGTCCTGGAAGGATCGAGAGATCCTTGTTCGGGATCACGGCGCGGCTGCGCAGCGTCCCGGTCGAGGCGTCGAGGCGATTGTCGAGGAAATCCATCTTGCCGTCATGCGAGGGCTTGGTCTCCCCCGTCAGCGTCACCTGCACCGGGTTCGGCGTATCGCGCGAGCTCGGCCGCTTGCCTTCGGCCCAGAGCCGGCTGTTGCGCTGGTAGGTCGCCTCGTCGACGTCGAAATAGATGTAGATCGGATCGAGCGACACGATCGACGTCAGCAGCGTCGAACCGCCGTCGCTGCCCTGCACGAGGTTGCCGGGGGTGACGAGATGGCGGCTGACGCGGCCCGTGATCGGCGCCATCACATGCGTGAACTCGATGTTGAGCTTGGCCGCCTTGAGCGCGCCTTCGGCCTGCATCTCGGCGGCGCGGGCCGCCTGCAAGGTCTGGCGGCGCTGGTCGACGATGGAATCCGATACCGCCTGGGTCTGGTTCAACGTCAAGGCACGGTCGAGTTCACGCCTGGCGAGTTCAGCCCTCGCCCGCGCATCGGACAGCTGACCGTCGGCCTGCTCGGCGACCGCCTCGAAGGGACGCGCGTCGATCACGTAGAGCAGGTCGCCCGACTTGACGATGCTGCCGTCGCGAAACTCGACGCTGGTCACGAAGCCGCCGACGCGGGCGCGAACCGCAACTTCCTGGACCGCCTCGAAACGTCCGGTGAATTCATCCCAGTCGGTGACGGTACGTTTTACAGGTTCGGCCACCGTGACGGGCGGAGGCGCGGCAGCCTGTTGTTGCGGCGGCTGGTCGCCGCAGGCAGTCAGCGCAAGGGCCGCCGCAGGCGTCAACGATCTGAGGCCGCGAAGCAGATGAAAACTGAAGCGCGCCAATGTCGCCTTGCGTCCCGATTGCTCAGTCGTGCTCAATCCCATGCCCCTGCACTCTCAACATCCCGATCGATGGAAATGGCCGCCGCAGAATTTGTGGAGGTCACAAATGTGATCCATTCCCAGTCTCGTCAAGAACCGGCAGGGATCAAGCACAATCGGTATGCAGCCATGATGCTCGCGTTGCGGGCAATCGGAAATAGCGTCCGGAAATGCTGCCGCAAACAGTCCAACGTTGTCGACCATAAGCTACCCCGATGTAGCGACGGCGAGGTGACCACTCTCCCGGCAAAGCATGACAAAATCGTGATTCTGCAGCTCAGACGCCGCACCGCTGCTCTGAACCCGCCGACGCCGGGCGGGGCGCTCCCGGCGGGCTGTTCGTCAAAGGCGGCATCCCCACCCACGGCTACATCTTGGGACATGACGTCCCCGATTTCCTCCGCTAACCTCGCCGCCAAGGTTCCGATGGAGCCAAAGGCCGGCATCAAGCTGGCAGTCCCGGGAGGACAAGCGTGCATACTGGGCGTGTCGTATTTGGCGCCATGGACGAGGTCGTGTTCGGACGACCGGCATCCGAGGCGATCGTCGAGCAGATGAACCGGCTGGGCGCGAAACGCGCGTTTCTGATGGTCAGCGGCACACTCAACCGCGAAACCGACGTGATCGAGAACATCCGCCGCGCCATGGGGCCGCGCTGCGTCGGCACCTTCGATGCAATGCCGCCGCACACGCCGCGCACGGCAGTCATCGCCGCCAGCGAGCAGGCCCGCACTGCCGAGGCCGACCTCATCGTCACCGTCGGCGGCGGCTCCATCACCGACGGCGCCAAGGCGGTGCAGCTCTGCCTCGCCAACGATATCCGTGAGCCCGACGAGATCGACCGGATCAGGGCTGGGCGCGGCGCCTCGCCGCAGCTTAAACCACCCGCCGTCCGCCAGATCAGCGCGCCGACCACGATCGCCGGCGGCGAATTCTCGGCCACGGCCGGTGTCACCAACGAGAGGACCAAGGTCAAGGAAGCGCTTCGGCATCCGCTGCTGATGCCGCGCGCGACGATTCTCGATCCCTGGCTCGGCGCGCACACGCCGGAATGGCTGTGGCTGTCGACCGGCATTCGCGCCGTCGATCATTGCGTCGAAGGCATCTGCTCGCGTGAAGCCCACCCCTATGGCGATGCCCAGGCGCTGAGGGGACTGTCGATGCTGGCGCAGGCATTGCCGCGGGTGAAGGCCGATGCCGGCGATCTCGACGCCCGGATGGATTGCCAGATCGGGACCTGGCTTTCGACCGGACCGCTGGCCTCGGGCGTGCCGATGGGCGCAAGCCACGGCATCGGCTACGTGCTCGGCGCCGAGTTCGGCGTGCCACATGGCCACACGTCCTGCGTGATGCTGCCGGCGGTGATGCGCTGGAACAAGTCCGTCAATGCGGAGCGGCAGGCGCTGGTCGCGGCCGCGATGGGACGCCCGAACGAAGATGCTGGAGACGTGCTCGACGATTTCATTCGTGGGCTGGGCATGCCGCGCAGCCTGCGCGAGGTCAATGTAGGTCCTGAGCACTTCGACCGTATCGCACAGCAGGCGATGGCGACGCCCTGGGTGCCGCGCAATCCGCGCAAGATCGAGGGACCGGCGCAGGTGCGCGAGATTCTCGATATGGCCGCGTAGGGAGACCAGAGCCAATATGTATACCGGCAAGCATGCAATTCTTCGTCCGCTTCAACCCGCCTTTATCATGGCGTCATCAGGCGAAGCGGTGACCTACCGCGAACTGGACGCGCGATCGAACCGGCTGGCGCACCTGTTTCGCAACCGCGGCCTCAAGCGCCTCGACCACTATTCGATCTTCATGGAGAACAACAGCCGCTACCTCGAAGCCTGCGGCGCCGGCGAACGCAGCGGGCTCTATTTCACTTGCGTGAACTCCTACCTGACCGCGGCCGAACTCGCCTACATCCTCACCAACAGCCAGTCGCGTATCCTCGTCACTTCGAAAGCCAAGCTCGACGTCGCGCGCGAGGCGCTGAAGCAATGCCCCAAGGTCGAGCTCTGCATCGTCGCCGACGGCGAGGGCGAGAGCGACCGCATCGTCGGACTGCAATCGGCCACCGCTGGCCTGCCGACGACCCCGATCGCCGACGAGAGCAACGGCACCGCGATGCTCTATTCGTCAGGCACTACCGGAAGGCCCAAGGGCATCCTGCGTCCGCTGCAGGACGTGCCGCCCGGCGAACAACTGCCGTTGTTCGATTTCCTGCAAAAGCTCTGGCACTACCGCGAAGGCATGGTCTACCTGTCGCCGGCGCCGCTCTATCATTCGGCGCCGCAGGCGGCCGTCAACCTGACGATCCGCAACGGCGGCACCGTCATCATCATGGAGAGCTTCGATCCCGAAGGTTACCTCCAGCTCGTGGAAAAGTGGGGCATCACGCATACGCAACTGGTGCCGACGATGTTCTCGCGCATGCTGAAGCTGCCGGAGGAGGTGCGCAGGCGCTACGACCTTTCCTCGCTGGAGATCGCGATCCACGCCGCTGCACCCTGCCCCGCCGCCGTCAAGGACGACATGATCAAATGGTGGGGACCGATCATCCACGAATATTACGGCGCCACCGAAGGGCTCGGCTTTACTGCGTGCGACAGCGTGCAATGGCTGGCCCATCGCGGCACGGTCGGCAAGGTGCTGCTCGGCGACCTGCATATCCTCGATGAGAACATGCAGCCGTGCCCGGCCGGCACGCCAGGCACGGTGTGGTTCAAGACCGCCACGCCTTTCGAATATTTCAACGATCCGGGCAAGACGCAGGAGGCCCGCTCGGCCGACGGCAGCATGAGCACGGTCGGCGACGTCGGCTATGTCGACGACGACGGCTTCCTTTATCTGACCGACCGCGCCACGTTCATGATCATCTCCGGCGGGGTCAACATCTACCCGCAGGAATGCGAGAACCTCCTGATCACCCATCCCAAGATCGCCGATGCCGCGGTGTTCGGCGTGCCCAATCCGGATCTCGGCGAGGAAGTGAAGGCGGTGGTGCAGCCGATGCCGGGGGTCTCGCCGGATCAGGATCTGGCCGACGAACTGATTGCGTTCTGCAGCCAGTCGCTGTCGCGCCAGAAGGTGCCGCGCTCGATCGATTTCGAGGCGGAATTGCCGCGCCTGCCGACCGGAAAACTCTACAAGCGCCTGCTGCGCGACCGCTACTGGGGCAACAAGACCTCGCGGATCGTGTGAGCGCGCCAGAACCGCACCGCGGCCGAGCGCGACGATGAAACCGGGATAGATCCGATGGCGCATGTGCCAACGCACCAATCCCGGAATGACAAGTCACAGCACCAGATGCATCCCCGCATCCATGCGCACGCACTCGCCGGTCATGTTGCTCGACGCCGGCGAGGCGAGGAAGCACACCAGTTGCGCGATATCCTCAGCCGTTGAGGCGACCTTCAGCGGCACCTTGGCCACGACCGCGTCACGCACCGCCTTGGCGCCGGCCTCGCCGCGGCCCTTGGTGAACCACGGCGTATCGATATAGCCGGGGCAAACCGTGTTGACGCGGATCAATGGCGCAAGTGCGCGCGCCAGCGACTGCGTCATGGTATTGAGCGCGCCCTTGCTCGCGGCATAGGCAACCGACGAGCCGCCGCCGGAGATGCCGGCGACCGATGAGACGTTGACCACCGCGGACGGCAGCCCCGACGCTTTCGCGCCGGCCTCGAGTTGCGCGCGCGCCGCGCGGACCATCTGGAACGGGCCGATGGTGTTGACGGCATAGATGCGCTGGAAATCCTCGGCCGAGAGCCCGTCGAGATCGTGGTGCGGCACGTGCTTGGTGGTGCCGGCATTGTTGACGAGAAT
>PNLC01000357.1 GCA_013822885.1 Bradyrhizobium sp. | reverse complement strand
GCGGTGAAGGCGAGCCGTCTCAGCGACGGGCGCGGCGTCATGCTGGTATTGCCCAACCGCGACGTCTGGACCTTCGAGGCGCTCGACGACAAGGTCGACCTCGAGGACAGCGTCTTCCTGGCCGGCAATGACGGCCCGCGCCGCACCGCCCAGATCGTGATCCGGCAGGATTCGCGGCACGCCTCGGTGCGCTGGAGTTTCGTGCGCTCGACCGCGTCGGCCAACTCCGCCCGCCGCGCCGCCAAGCGCGAGCCGGAATTGCCGTTGTAGAAAATCCGTCATGCGCGTGCGGGACACGTTGGAACTGGCGCTCCTGCCCCGTTGTGGGCCCCGTCAAAAGCTGCTAACCAGCCGGCTCTCGCGCGACTGGCGACTTTGGATGGAGCACCATCGGGAAGCGCGGGATTGATCGCCGCGCGCCTGGGCATAAGCATCCCCTGACAGAGGACCTTGCCCATGACTGAGAAGACCCGCCGCGTCACCCGTGCTCTGTTATCCGTTTCCGACAAAACCGGCCTGATCGAATTCGCCGGGGCGCTCACCGGTCACGGCGTCGAGTTGGTTTCCACCGGCGGCACCGCGAAGGCGATCGCGGCGGCCGGGCTTGAGGTCAAGGACGTCTCCGACCTCACCGGCTTTCCCGAGATGATGGACGGGCGGGTCAAGACGCTGCACCCCAAAGTGCATGGCGGCTTGCTCGCGATCCGCGACAACAAGGAACATACTGATGCGATGAAGGCGCACGGCATCGCGCCGATCGACCTGCTCGTGGTCAACCTCTACCCGTTCGAAGCAACCGTCGACAAAGGCGCCGGTTACGAGGACTGCATCGAGAACATCGACATCGGCGGTCCCGCGATGATCCGGGCTGCCGCGAAGAACCACGACGATGTCGCCGTCGTCGTCGAGGCGCAGGACTACCAGGCCGTGCTCGACGAACTCGCCGCCAACAAGGGCGCGACCACGCTTGCGCTGCGCCGCCGGCTCGCCGCCAAGGCTTACGCGCGCACCGCCGCCTACGATGCGGCGATCTCGAACTGGTTCGCGCGCGAACTCAAGAACGACGCGCCTGACTTCCGTGCCTTCGGCGGACGCCTGATCCAGTCGCTGCGCTACGGCGAGAACCCGCATCAGACCGCCGCGTTCTATGCGACGCCCGACAAGCGCCCCGGCGTCGCCACCGCGCGGCAGCTGCAGGGCAAGGAGCTATCCTACAACAACATCAACGACACCGATGCGGCTTACGAATGCATCGGCGAGTTCGATGCGAAGCGCACCGCCGCCTGCGTCATTGTCAAGCACGCCAATCCCTGCGGCGTCGCCGAGGGAACCGACCTGCTGTCGGCCTATCGCAAGGCGCTGGCCTGCGACTCCACGTCTGCGTTCGGCGGTATCGTCGCCGTCAACCGCACGCTGGACGCCGAGGCAGCCCGCGCCATCACCGAGATATTCACCGAAGTCATCATCGCGCCTGACGCGACCGAAGACGCCATCAAGATCGTCGCGGCCAAGAAGAATCTTCGACTGCTGCTGGCAGGCGGGTTGCCCGACCCGCGCACCGTCGGCCTCACAGCCAAGACCGTCGCGGGTGGTCTACTCGTGCAGAGCCGCGACAATGCCGTGGTCGACGATATGGCGCTGAAGGTCGCGACCAGGCGCGCGCCGACGGACGCCGAACTGCGCGATCTCAAATTCGCGTTCCGCGTCGCCAAGCACGTCAAGTCGAACACCATCATCTATGCAAAGGACCTTGCCACCGTCGGCATCGGCGCCGGCCAGATGAGCCGCGTCGATTCCGCGCGCATTGCCGCCCGCAAGGCGCTGGATGCGGCGGCCGAGTTGAAACTCGCCGAGCCCTTGACCAAGGGCTCCGTCGTCGCATCGGATGCGTTCTTCCCGTTCGCCGACGGCATGCTGGCCTGCATCGAGGCCGGTGCGACCGCGGTGATCCAGCCCGGCGGTTCGGTACGCGACGACGAAGTCATCAAGGCCGCCGACGAGCACGGCATCGCTATGGTATTCACCGGCGTCAGGCATTTCCGGCATTGAGCCGTTAACACGCGTATCGCTGTCATTCCGGGGCGTGCGAAAGCACGAACCCGGAATCCATCTATCCAGTTTGAAGCGAAATAGATTCCGGGCTCGTGCTTCGCACGCCCCGGAATGACAAGGTCGAGGCATCACTCCCTCACCCGCATCAGCAGCGCCAGTCCGGCAACGAAGAACACCACCAGCACCGCCATGCCCGCCTTCTGGCTCGCGGTCACGGCCGTGATCGTGCCGATCAGAAGCGGGCCGATGAACGAGGTGACCTTGCCGGTCAGCGCGAACAATCCAAAATGCTGCGCGATGCGATCCTTCGGTGCGAGCCGGATCAGAAGCGAGCGCGATGCCGCCTGCAGCGGTCCGCCGGCGATGCCGATCAGGCATCCGAGCAGGAGATAGGCGCGTTCGGCAGCGCCGGAGAACAGCGGCCCACCCGGTGTGGGCGGCGCGACCTCCACAAAGAGAATCGAATCCTTGTCGACCAGCAGGATCGCGCCGATGGCAAACAGCAGGATCAACAGGCTGCCGGCGATGACGCGCCTGGGTCCCAGCCTGTCGTCAAGCTTGCCGCCGATCCACGCACCGAAGGTGCCGGCTATGGCCAGCAGGATTCCGAAGGTTCCGATCTGGATCGTATGCCAACCGAAGGTGCCGGCGGCGTAGATGCCGCCGAACGCGAACAGCGACACCAGGCCGTCGGTGTAGATCATGTTGGCAAGCAGGAACGTCGCCAGCGATTTCTGCTTCGGCAATTCCCCGAGCGTTCGCTTCAAGCCGCTCAATCCCACGCGCAGCGCCTCGCGCAGGGGACGCTTCGCCGGATAATCCGGCGTCAGCAGAAACATGGGCAATACGAAGATGACGAACCAGATCGCCGTCAGCGGTCCGGTGATGCGATCGCCCTGATGGGTGACCGGGTCGAGCCCGAACAGCGGCATCAAACCGAACAGCGTGCGCCCGGTATCGGGATTCGCAGCGAGAAAGCCGAGCACGAGGATGAGGCTGAAGATACCGCCGATATAGCCGGTGGCCCAACCGGTGCCCGACAGCCGCCCGATCCTGTCCGGCGGCACCAGCGTCGGCATCATGGCATTGTTGAACACGATCGCAAACTCGACGCCGACGCTGGCAATGACATAGGCCAGCAGCAGCGGTGGGATGACACTGGGGTCGCCGGGCTTGCCGAGCCACATCAGCGAGGCGCCGATCACCAGCAGCGCGCCGAATCCGGCGATCCACGGCTTGCGGCGGCCGCTGGCGTCGGCAATCGCACCGAGCACCGGGGACATCAGCGCTATCATCAGGCCGGCAGCGGCGGTGGCAAATCCCCACAATGCCTGTCCTTGCGCCGGATCCGCCGCCACGAAGCCCGCGAAATAGGGCGCGAACACGAAAGTCGTGATCAGCGTAAAATATGGCTGCGTAGCCCAATCGAAGAAGATCCAGCTGACGACGGCGGACCGGCTCGGGTATCGCTTCAGGTTTTCGGCGCCAACTGCCTCGGAAGCGATCACCGCCATGTCACGAATTTCCTTCAAGAGTCGCGCCAAGCGTTGCGGCGGCGGGATCCAAATCCATATAGCATGCGTCACCAACGCTTGCGCTGTGGCCAGGCGTCTTACAGCTCCAACTGCGGCGGATTTTCGATGGCGGTATTATCGAGCGGGTGGCGGGGGGCATTTGCCGCCATCACACTTGTATTTGCTTGCGGGACGCTGGCCGTTGCGCAGGAACGCCGCTTCTATTCGCCTCCCGAGCTATCGACCGTTCGCGCTGTTCCGGCGCAACACGGCATGGTGGTGGCGCAGGAAAAGCTTGCCGCGCAGGTCGGCGCCGATATCCTCAGGAAAGGCGGCAATGCCGTCGATGCCGCCGTCGCCACCGGCTTTGCCCTTGCCGTGACCTATCCGCGCGCCGGCAATATCGGCGGCGGCGGCTTCATGGTGATCCATTCGGCCGAGCGCAATGAAGCCATCGCCATCGACTATCGCGAGACCGCACCGGCTGCGATTACGCGCGATATCTTTTTGGGAGCGGATGGCAAGCCCGACAGCGAGAAGTCGCGCAACTCCGCGCTTGGCATCGGCGTACCCGGCACCGTCGCCGGATTGGCGCTGGCGCTGGAAAAATACGGCTCCGGCAAGTTCACGCTGGCGCAGATCCTCAAGCCTTCCATCGAGCTGGCGCAGTATGGCTTCGTCGTCGCCGACGACGTGGCCGACACGCTGTCAGACATGTATCGCCGGATGTCGCGCTGGCCGAACCCGGCAAGAGCGCTCTCCCGCGACGACGGCACGCCGCTGCTCGAAGGCGACCGGCTGGTGCAGGCCGACCTCGCGGCAACGCTTTCAGCGATTGCAGATCAGGGGCCCAGGGGATTCTACGAGGGACCGGTCGCCGAAAGGCTGGCGACAGCCGTCAGCAAGGCCGGCGGCATCATGACGACGGACGATCTGAAATCGTATCAGGCCGTGATCCGCGCTCCCGTGCGCGGCAGCTATCGCGGATACGACATCGTCTCGATGCCGCTGCCCTCCTCCGGCGGCACAGTGCTGCTGGAGACGCTGAACATCCTCGAAGGATTTCCGATGTCCGACATGAAGCAGGGCTCCGCACCCTCGCTGCATGTCATGATCGAGGCGATGAAACGCGCCTATGCCGACCGCGCGCGCTATCTCGGCGATCCGGCCTTCGTCAAAGCGCCGGTGAATGTCCTCATCACCAAGGAATACGCCGCAAGGCAGCGCGCCAGCATCGACCTTGATCGTGCGACGCCGGCCGCCGACGTGCTGGCTGTAAGTCCCGCGCGGGAGGGCGCCAACACCACGCATTACTCGGTCGTCGATTCCGCCGGCAATGCGGTCAGCAACACCTACACGCTGAACTTCCCCTACGGCGTTGGCCTGGTCGCCGAAGGCACCGGCGTGCTACTCAACAACGAGCTCGATGATTTTACCGCAGCGCCCGGCGCATCCAACGCCTTCGGGCTGGTCGGCTTCGAA
>PNLC01000356.1 GCA_013822885.1 Bradyrhizobium sp. | reverse complement strand
CGAAGCGTAATAAGCCAGCACGGAGACGCTGAACACGTTGACCAGCGGGATGATCGCGACCATGGCGACCGAGGCCAGCGCCAGCCCATGCGTGCCGAAGAGGTTGTCGGAGACGGCAAGCGCCACGTAGGTCTGCCAGCGGGTCGCGCCCTGGAAGATCGAGGTGAAGGCGGGGCCATCGATCGAAAAACGTGCAAGCAGGGGCCGCAGCGCGAGGCACAACAGCGACATCGCGAGCACCGAGAGCAGCAGCGCGCCGCCAACGCCTGCGACCGGCACCTTGCTCAAATCGGCCTTGACCAGCGTCTGCACCAGCAGGACCGGAAACAGCACGTAATAGGTCAGCCGCTCCAGCCCGTGCCACTGTGTCTCGGGCTGGATCAGGCTCCGCTTCAGGATGAAGCCGAGCACGATCAGCAGGAACACCGGCAGCAGCGCCGCAATGACGATCGCCACCTCAGCGATCCCCGCGCAGCTTCGAGAGCCGGTCCAGTGCGCCCTGCAGGATGAAGATCGCAGCGTGCTCGTCGATCACTTCGGCGCGTCGCGCGCGGGACACGTCCATGCCGATCAGCTCGCGCTCGACGGCTGCGGTCGACAGCCGCTCGTCCCACAGCGCGATGGCAAGGGCGGTAAGATTGGAAAAATTCCGGGCAAAGGCGCGGGTCGATTGCGCGCGCGGCCCCTCGCTGCCGTCCATGTTGATCGGCAGGCCGAGCACGAAGCCGACGGCATTGCGTTCACCCGATATCGCCAGCAGCCGCGCCGCATCGGCCTTGAACGCCTTGCGCTTGATGGTCTCGACGCCGGTCGCGAGCCGGCGATCGGGGTCGGAAACGGCGACGCCGATGGTCTTGGTGCCGAGATCGAGGCCGATCAGGGCGCCGCGCTCGGGCCAGTGCGTGACGGCTTCAATCAGGGGAAGGATGGGAGCGGGCATGGTCCCGCTTTACACGCACCGCGTGGCGCAGGCAAAGGATGTCATGGCGTGGCGTCCTTACGGGAACGCCACGCCATCCGTCGTTATCGTCTTACCGGATCGCGACCGGGTTGATCATGCTCTGCACACCACCTTTGAAGCGCGGGTGGCCGAGCACGAACAGGAACTCATAGGCCTTGTCCTTGGCCAGTTCTGTGGTGTCCATATTCTCGAGGATGTAGGTTCCGTTCATTGCCAGCAGGATCTGATGCACCTCGAAGATGTTCTTGGATTCAAACGGTACGACTTCGAGACCCCACGTATCGGCCCCGACGGCGACGACGCCCTTGCCGGTGAGATACTTGGCGCCTTCTACGCCAAGACCGGGTTCGCCGGCACCGAAGCGTTTGTCATCCTTGCCGATCAGGCTGAGCCAACCGGTGTGGAACAGCACGACGTCGCCCTGGCGGATTTCGACGCCCTGTTTCTTGGCGGCTTCCTCGATCTCCTTGGTGTTGAAGGCGGTGCCTTCCTTGACCACGTCGGTACCGAAATGGGCTGCCATGTCGAGCAACACGCCGCGGGTCACCATCGGGGGGATCTTCTCGACGCCGAGCTTCTTCAGACCGGTCGGATCGCCAAAATCGGCAAGCTTGTTTCCGTTGTAATAGACGTGCTCGACGCCGATATGGCCGAGGCCATCGAGTTGGCTGCCGACGCCGACCCAGCCGTCGAGCAAATCGTCGTTGTAGGTGGTCTTGGTCGGACCAAGGCCCGGAATGCCGGCCTGGCCGGGCTGCACGACAGTGATCTTGAAGGCCCGAGGCGGATAGGCGGGGGTTGTGGAGTCGACCGGGATGCCGAGTGCGTAAGTCTTCCCGGTCTTGACCAAACCCGCTGCCTTCACAACGAGTTCGGGCTTCATGTAATTGGCGGCG
This sequence comes from Bradyrhizobium sp., assembly GCA_013822885.1. Taxonomy (GTDB): domain Bacteria; phylum Pseudomonadota; class Alphaproteobacteria; order Rhizobiales; family Xanthobacteraceae; genus Bradyrhizobium. The sequence goes on along the minus strand of PNLC01000356.1, from coordinate 3,202 downwards.
CCGATCTCGTCGTTCGGTCCCCATTTCGATTTTGTCCAGTCTTGAGCGCTTGCCGTTCCGACCGCACCCAACAAGGCAACAGAACAGCTCAATACCAACGCAAGGCGCATCGCAGTCCCTCCCGGATTGACGTTATGGTTTTTGGCAACTAGCGCCTCATACTAGCGTCGTCGCGCGCAGCGATTCAATTGATTTGAAAACAATCGTCATGCTGCCGAGGCGTGCAGCGTAAATCGATTTGTTGCGGAAATATGGCAGGGGCGTTTCGCAAGGCGGAATGAAAACGGGATGACGATGGATGCACTGAGCCTGTTCGGCCTGTTCGCCGTGACCGCGATGCTGGTGGCTTACGCGCTGGAGGAGCGCAGCCATTGGTTCATCCTCGCCTTCGCGGCGGCTTGCGCGCTTGGTTCAATTTACGGTTTTCTGCAGGGCGCCTGGCCGTTCGGGCTGGTCGAGGCGATCTGGGCCGGCGTCGCGCTGCGGCGCTGGTATGTCAGGCGGCGATAACCTCGCCGTTGCTGTTCAGGCAATCGGCAAAGCCCTTTAGCGCACTGTATTGATGTGCGCTGCGGCGGGTGATGAAGAGGGTATCGACTCGCGACTGCGCAGGGGTCAGCGTGTGAATGCTCACGGTCTCGTTCCGACCGACGACGGCGCGGGGCAGCAGCGTCACACCCATGTCGGCGGCGACGCAGCCGATCATGCCGTCGAGCGTGCCGAGTTCGAACCGGGCAGAAGACGGCCAGCCGAACTCCGTGAACACCTGCTCGAGCCGCTGCCGGTAGGTGCATCCGGTGCGAAACACCAGCGCGGTTGGCCCGGATTCCGGTGTACCCGCGCGCAAAGCGGCGAGGCTTGACCATCGCCGCGCCGTGACCAGCACGAGTTCCTCCCGGAACGCCACGGTCGAATCGAGTTCGACATGATCGATCGGACCAGCGACGAATGCGCCGTCGAAGGTGCCGTTGAGCACGCCGGCCACCAGCTCCGCCGTCGTCGAGGTCCGCAAGCTCAACCGCACGGCCGGGAAACGGCGATGGAATTCGGCAAGCAGGGAAGGGAGGCGTACGGCGGCCGTCGTTTCCATCGAACCGATCGCGAGCGGTCCCTTCGGTTCGCCATCGTCGCGCGCGGCCAGCAGCGCCTCGCGCGACAATGCCGCCATCCGCTGCGCATAGGGAAGCAGGCGGCGGCCGGCGCCGGTCAGCGTCATGCCGCGGCTGTGACGTTCGAACAGGGCGGTGCCGATCTCGGCCTCCAGCGCCTTCACCCGCTGGGTGACGTTCGATTGCACGGTGTTGAGTTCGTCCGCGGCGCGGGTGATCCCGCCGAGGCGCGCGACAGTCGCAAAGGTCACGAGATCACTCAATTCCATGGCGCAGACCGTTTCATTCTAAAGATGGTAGTGTTCTCTAGTATTCATTTTTATAGAATGGTAGTCCGGCCTAGACTGGCTGTCCAGTCGCCGAGGATGGACATGCCGATATCAACCCCACTGACCGCTCGCTTGGGCATCCGGCATCCGATCCTGCTGGCGCCGATGGACGTCATTGCCGGCGCGCGCCTGACATCCGCGGTCAGCGCTGCCGGCGGGTTCGGCATTCTCGGCGGCGGTTACGGCGACAAAGCGTGGCTGCAGCAGGAGACTGCCAAGCTCGCCAACGTCTCCGATCCCTTCGGCATCGGCTTCATCACTTGGAGCCTCGCCAGGCAGCCGGAGTTGCTGGACATCGCGCTCGCTGCCTGTCCACGCGCGATCATGCTTTCGTTCGGTAACCCCATGCCCTTCGCGCCGCGCATCAAATCGTCGGGAGCGCTGTTGATCTGCCAGGTTCAAACCGAGGACATGGCGCGGCAGGCCCTCGACGCAGGCGCCGATATCCTGATCGCGCAGGGCACCGAAGCTGGCGGTCACGGCGCGTCGCGCACTACCCTCGATATCGTCCCGGCGATCGTCGATCTCGTCGCCGGTCGCGTGCCGGTTGCGGCGGCGGGCGGCATCGGCGACGGCCGTGGGCTCGCGGCCATGATGATGCTGGGCGCATCCGGCGTGCTGCTCGGCACGCGCTTCTATGCCAGCCAGGAATGCGACGGGTCTGAGGAAGCCAAGCGGCGGATCTGCGCCGCGTCGAGCGGCAACAGCGTCCGCGGCATCATCTTCGACCTGTCGCGCAACAACGTCTGGCCGGCGCCGTTTACCGGCCGCTGCCTGATCAACGATCATGCGCGCCGCTGGATTGGGCGCGAGGTCGAACTGATGCAAAACATCAATGTGGTTGCAAAGGAATATGCCGCGGCGAGGGCGGCTGGAAATTTCGACATCGCCGCGGTCATCGCCGGCGAAGCTGTCGGGTTGATCCACGATATCCCGCCGGCCGGCGAGATCGTTGACAGGATCGTCACCGAAGCAGACCAGATATTGAGCGGACGGCGCAATTCTGTCGCCAATGTTTCCTTCCCTTCTCCCCCTGTGGGAGAAGGTGGCGCGGACGCAGTCCGCGCCGGATGAGGGGTCTGTCTCCGCGGAGAGAACCCCTCACCCGTCTCGAATGAGCTTAAGCTCATTCGATCCACCCTCTCCCACAAGGGGAGAGGGGTCAGCAACGAGCGAACGGACGAGCAAAACCATGTGGCCAAACCGCCGGATCATCGACCTCTTCAAGACCGAATTTCCGATCGTGCTGGCGCCGATGGCCGGCATCGTTGACGCGGAACTGGTGATCGCGGCGGCGCAGGGCGGGGCGCTCGGCTCGTTGCCATGCGCGATGATCTCGGCCGAGAAGGCCCGCGAGCAGGTCAACATCATCCGCCAGCGCGTCTCGGCGCCCGTCAACATGAACTTCTTCTGCCACACGCCGGTTGATGCCGATCCCGCACGCGAGGCCGGATGGAAAAAGCGTCTCGGCGCCTACTACGAGGAATTCGGCGTCGATCCCGCCGCGCCCATCACCGCCGCCAATCGCGCGCCGTTCGATGAGGCGATGTGCGCGGTCGTGGAGGAACTGAAGCCGGAAGTGGTCAGCTTTCATTTCGGCCTGCCGCATCCGGCGCTGGTCAAGCGCGTCAAGGCGTCCGGCGCCATCGTGATGTCGTCGGCGACCATCGTGAGGGAAGCGATCTGGCTGGAGGAGAACGGCGCCGACGTCATCATCGCGCAGGGCGCCGAAGCGGGCGGCCACCGCGGCATGTTCCTGACCGA
>PNLC01000355.1 GCA_013822885.1 Bradyrhizobium sp. | reverse complement strand
CACGATGCCCGCGGCATAGCCCATGAACAGCACCTTCAGCGAGGCCCAGGCGCGCAGGGGAATGGTTCCGTCGCGCACCTTGTCGAACATCGTGATGATGGTGTCGTGAAAGGTCGGAAACAGCAGCGGGTTGTCGAGGTAGGTGCCGTAGGCCTCCCATACCGCCGCGAGGAAGACGATGATCACGGCCTTGCGGACGAACCCGTCGTTCCACAACAGCTCCAACACCGTGAGCTTGCGCTCGACTTCAGCGGGGGCTGCCGTTGCGGCGGCCGTATCCCGCAGCAGGATTGTCGCCTCTCCCATCGCGGGCTCCCTTCAATGTGCCGTGACGGCGTCGGCAAAAAGCAGATCATGGATCTGCTTTTCCAGCCGGCCGGCGCTGCCGTCCTCGCTGGAGACCTTGTCGACGTCGATGACTTCGGCCTTGACCCGGCCGGGATGCGGCGACAGCAACAGGATGCGGTTGCCGATCCTGATCGCTTCGGCGATCGAATGGGTAACGAACAGCACGGTGAACCTGGTCTCCGCCCAGAGCTGCAGCAACTCGTCCTGGCAGGTGCGCCGCGTCAGCGCATCCAGGGCGGCGAACGGCTCGTCCATCAGCAGGATATCCGGCTCCATCGCCATGCCGCGCGCGATCGCAACGCGCTGCTTCATGCCGCCTGACAGCGTATGCGGATAGGCGTCGACGACGCGGGTGAGGCTGACCTTCTCGATATAGGCCCGCGCCCGCATCTCGGCCTCCTTGCGCGGCAGCCGGCGCGTCATCAGGAGCGGAAACATCACGTTCTCGAGCACCGTCTTCCACGGCAGCAGTTGGTCGAACTCCTGGAAGATCATCATGCGGTCGGCGCCGGGCTCGGATATTTCCCGGCCGTTGATCCGCATCTTGCCTTCGCTCGGCGTCATGTAGCCGCCGACCGCCTTCAACAGCGTCGACTTGCCGCAACCGGACGGGCCGAGCAGCACGAAGCGATCGGAGCGATCGACCGTGAAGCTGACCCGTTCGGTCGCGGTTACGACCGCGCTCGTCGTCTTGTAGCGCAGCGTCACGTCGCTGACGTCGAGAAGCGCGGCCATGGCCTTCAGTTGCCTTTCAGATCGTGCGAGAGCGGCAAGTAATAGTCGGTGAAGGACTTGGGCATGGTCTTCAGCGTACCGGTCTTGAAAAGATGCGCGGCGAACTTCATGGTGCCCTGCGGCTGCAGATTCCATTCCATCATGCCGGGCTCCTTGAGCCACGCCAGCAGGTCCTCGACGCTGGTCTTGTCGCCGGTGACCTCCTTGTAGATTTCGACCGCCGCTTTGGTGTCGCTGCGGATCAGATCGTGCGCCTCCTTCGTGGCGTCGCGCACCGCCTGCACGATCTTCGGGTTGGCGTCGGCGAATTTGGTCGTGGTGAAGAACTGCGCCTGGCTGAGCGGGCCGCCCATGATGTCCGGCGACGTCAGCACGACATGGGCGCCGGGCACGTTCTTCAATTCGAGGAAGGTGAAGGGAGGAATGGCGAAATGATTGCGTACCTCGTGCTGGGCGTTGGTCATCGCCACATAAGCGTCGGGATGACCGAGCTGCACGGTGTTGGGATCGAGCTTCGACCACTGGTCGGCGCCGAACGTTTCGCCGGCTGCGATCTGCAGCACGATCGCCTGCGTCGAGACCTTGACCGTCGGCACCGCGATCTTGTCGTTCGGGCCGAAATCCTTGATCGACTTGATGTTGGGATCGCGGCTGATCAGCGTCATCGGCTGCGCCGAGGTGGGCGACGATGCCCTTGACGCCGCCGCGGGTGCGATCCCACAGCAGCAGCAGATTGCCGGTCCCTGTATTGAGGATGTCGACGCTGCCGGCCAGCAGCGCATCGGTCTGCGCGCCGCCGCCGCTCAGATTGATCCATTTGGTGGTGACGCCGGGCACGCCGAGCGAAGCGGCGTGCTTCTCGACCAGCTTCTGCTTTTCCATGATATGCGAGGGCATGTAGAAAATGCCCGGCTGCCGCGACAGCGAGATCTCGGCCTTCTGCTGGGCTACGGCCTGCGAGCCGGTCGACATCATGGCGAGCGTCGCGATGGCGCCTGCGCAGGCGCTCCACATCCTGTTTTTCATTGTACGTCTCCTCCGGCCTGATTGACGGCCCCGGGGCGAGATGCACTAATGTATTAGTGCATCTGAAGCAAGCGTCTTCTGAAACGGCCGGTTCGTTGATGGCTACCCCGCAAAGCGTTCCCCGTCGCGCCACGCCGCGTTCCGCCGACCGGCTCGATCGCGACCGTCAGGCCGCGCCGCAGGTGTTCGAGCGCCTGCGCGGCATGATCATTTCGCTGGAACTGCCGCCGGGGTCGCCGCTGTCGCGCGCCGCGCTGGCAACCCAGTTCGGGGTGAGTTCGACGCCGATCCGCGATGCGCTGATGCGGCTCGAAGAGGAAGGACTGGTCGACGTCTTCCCACAATACGCGACCGTGGTCAGCCAGGTCGATGTGCGGCGGGCACAGCAGGCACATTTCCTGCGGCAGGCCGTGGAACTCGAAATCGTCCGCATGCTGGCGCTTCGCCATGACCGGGCGTTTACCGCCGAACTCGCCGCCACGATCGCCCGCCAGCAGCACTACGCCAAGGCCGGCGATTTCGAGAAGTTCATGGCGGCCGACAACGAGTTCCATAGCCAGCTCTATGCGGCTGCCGACAAGCAGGACATCTGGTCGCTGGTGCGCAGCCGCAGCGGACATATCGACCGCTTGCGCCGGCTGCACCTGCCCTCCCCCGGCAAGGCCCAGGATATCGTGCGGCATCATAAACTCATCGCGAAGGCGATCGGCGCCGGCGAGCCCGATGAGGCGCAAAAGCATCTCCGCACGCATCTGTCCGGAACGCTCAGCGAACTCGCCGCAATACGGGCGCGGTATCCGGAATATCTGAGCAACTGAGCCCCCAGCCACCTGACCCGCGACCGCTGTTGCTTCCGGCAGGTGATGCGCAATAGCATCCGATTCGAACCGGCCGGGCGCCGGGTATAGTGGGAGGGCGTGCGGACACCAAAATGACGCTCGCAACGAGGCTTGCCATCGCGATGGTGGCGTTGGTCGCGATCGCCGTTTCCGCGGTCGGATGGCTGAACTATCGCAACCTGGAACAGGCGCTCCTGCAGCGCGCGCGCGACCGCATCGAGACGCATTCGAGGCAGGTAGCGACCGACCTCGAATATTATGCGGCCAGCGCGACCGGAGATGTCCTGGGCTTTCGTTCCGCCGTGGCGCTGCACGGACTGATCCGCGCGCGCAGGGCGGGCGGCATCGATCCGCTCGATGGCGTTTCCGAGAAGGCGTGGCGTGAGCGGCTGGCGTCACGTTTTGTGGCCGAACTCGAGGCCAAGCCCGCCTATGCGATGATGCGGATCATCGGCCTGGACGACGATGGCCGCGAGTTGGTCCGTGTCGACCGCGCCGGGCCGAACGAAACGGTTCGGATCGTGCCCGAGGAAAACCTGCTGCAGCGAAACGATCGCAGCTATTTCCAGGAAGCGACCCGGCTGAGTCCTTCGCAAATCTACGTCTCGCCGCTCGACCTCGGTCGCCGCAACGGCCAGATCGAGGAAATCCACCGGCCGACACTCCGCATTGCGGCGCCGATCTTTGCCGAGGACGGCAAGCCGTTCGGCATCTTCATGATCAACGTCGATATGCGCCGGGCGTTCGAGCGTGCCCAATCGTCGGTGGGGCGCGGCGAGAACATTTACGTCGTCAACAAGCAGGGCGATTATCTCATTCATCCCGATCGCTCGCAGGAGTTCGGCTGGCTGCTCGGCAAGAAGACCGACTGGAAGGCCGACTTCCCGCATCTGGCGCCACTGGCCGGAGCAACCCAGGGCAGCGCGGAAATCGTGCCGGATCAATCGGCACGGTCCGGTGGCATGGCGCTGGCGCCGGCCCTCCTCGCCGGCGCCGAATGGGTCGGTGTGATCGAAACCGCCCCCAACGCCGCCATCATGGCGCCGGCCGCGAGCATCCGGAATACGTCGCTGCTCGTCGGCCTGATCGCGGTGCTGTGCGCGGCGGCGCTGGCGGTGCTGATCGCGCGGTCGCTGACCCGGCCGATCGTGCAATTGACCAAGGCCGTCCAGGGCGCCGCCCGCAACGGCAAGGTTGCCATCCCGGTCGAGGCACGCGGCGAGACCGGCGTGCTGGCGCGGGCGTTCGCGCAGGCGATCGAGGAGGTCAATGCCAAAACGCTGGCGCTCGAACGGGAAGTTCAGGAGCATCGGCGCACCGAAGCGGCGCGCGATCATCATGCGGCGCGCGAGCGCCTGTTCAGCGCCGCCGTCGAATCGTCCAACGACGCCATCATCACGATGTCGCTCGATGGCACGATCACCGGCTGGAATTCGGCGGCGGAGCGGTTGTTCGGATACACCGCAGCGGAAGCCGTGGGCGAGAACGTCACGCTGCTCGTCCCCGATGACCGCCGGCCGGAGATCCAGGACGCGTTGCGCCGGATCGGCTGGGGCGAAAGCATCGAGCACAATGAAACGGTGCGGCTGCGAAAGGGCGGCAGCCCGATGGAAGTCTCGCTCAGCATCTCCCCGATCAAGTCGCCTTCGGGAACGACCATCGGCATCTCGAAGGTGGTCCGCGACATCAGCGATGCGAACAAGACCAGGCAGGTGCTGCGGCAACAGGCCGAGGAGCTTCGCCGGATATTCGAGACCTCTCAGGACCTGATCATGGTGATGGACTCCCGGGGCACCGTGGTTCAGGTCAGTCCGAGCTGCGAGACTGTACTGGGCTACAGGCCGGAGGAGATGATCGGACGCAGCGCCGTCGATTTCATCCATCCCGACCATCTCGAAACGTCACGCCAGGAGATGCGCGCGGCGCGGCGCGGGCTGCACCCGAAGTTTTCCGATACGCGCGGCATTCACAAGGACGGCCATGCCGTATGGCTGTCCTGGCTCGGCACCTGGTCCGATCCGGTCAAGCGGTTCTTCTTCGCCGGCCGCGACATGACCGAGAGCCGGCAGGTGCAGGAAACGCTGCGCGAAAGCGCGCAGCTCGCGCGCGGCATCATCGACACGGC
>PNLC01000354.1 GCA_013822885.1 Bradyrhizobium sp. | reverse complement strand
GGGCTGGCCCAGCACCGTCCAGCACTCCTCGGCCAGATGCGGCATCATCGGCGCGAACAGTTGTACCAGGATGACGGAGGCCTCCCGGACCGACCAGGCCAGGTCCGGCGCCGGCTTACCTTCCCGTGCCAGCACCTCGGCCAGCGCATTGGCGAATTCGCGGATGTGGGCGAGGCAGACATTAAAATGCAGCCGCTCAATCCCGGAGGTGACCTTGTCCAGCGCGCCATGCGCCGCCTTGCGCAAGCCGAGCGAGTCCGGGCCGAACGAGGCCGGTCGGTCGGTCGGGGCATTCCTGGCGATCTCGGCGGATTCGTTCACCAGCCGCCACAGCCGCTGCACGAATCGCGAGGCGCCCTGCACGCGCTCGTCGCTCCAGATCACGTCGCGGTCAGGCGGGGAGTCCGATAGCATGAACCAGCGCGCGACGTCGGCGCCATAGCTCGCAATGATGTCGTCGGGGTCGACGGTGTTCTTCTTCGACTTCGACATCTTCTCGATCGGGCCGATCCTGATGTCCTCACCCGTCGTCAGCAGCGTGGCGCGCCGGCCGTTGGCGCCGACCTCGACCTTGACTTCTGCCGGCGTGACATAGGTGTCATCGGCCTTTTGGTAGAACTCGTGCACCACCATGCCTTGCGTGAACATGCCGGCGAAGGGCTCGTCCATGCCGATATGGCCGGTCGCCTTCATTGCGCGGGTGAAGAAGCGGCTGTAGAGCAGATGCAGGATCGCGTGCTCGACGCCGCCGATATACTGGTCGACCGGCATCATCCGGTTGGCCACGTCAAGCGTGGTCGGCGCCTTCTCATTCCAGGGATCGGTGAAGCGCGCAAAGTACCAGGACGAATCCACGAAGGTGTCCATGGTGTCGGTTTCACGCTGGGCCTTAGCCCCGCATTTCGGGCAGGTGACGTGCTTCCAGGTCGGATGATGATCGAGGGCGTTGCCGGGCTTGTCGAAGGTGGCATCCTCCGGCAGCACCACAGGCAGATCGGCGTCGGGCACCGGCACGACATCGCATTTCGGGCAGTGGATCACTGGGATTGGACAGCCCCAATAGCGCTGGCGTGAGATACCCCAGTCGCGCAGGCGGAAGTTCACCTGCCGCTCGCCGACCGGCGCGTTGCCGCGCATCTCGTTTTCCAGCCGCCTGGCGACATCTTCCTTGGCTTCCTCGATGGTCATGCCATCGAGGAAGCGGGAATTGATCATGCGGCCGTCGCCGTCAAAGGCGGTGTCGGTGATGACGAACGTCTTTGGGTCCTGGCCTTCGGGGCAGACCACCGGGACGTTGCCGAGATCGTATTTGTTGACGAAGTCGAGATCGCGCTGGTCGTGCGCCGGGCAGCCGAAGATGGCGCCGGTGCCGTACTCCATCAGCACGAAGTTCGCGACATAGACCGGCAGTTTCCAGTTCGGATCGAACGGGTGGACCGCCTTGATGCCGGTGTCAAAACCCTGCTTCTCGGCAGTGTCGATGATTTCCTGCGCGGTGCCGATCTTTTTCACGTCGGCGATGAATTCGGCCAGCTTCGGATTCTTCGCCGCCGCCGCCTGCGCCAGCGGATGATCGGCCGAGATCGCCATGAATTTTGCGCCGAACAGCGTGTCCGGCCGCGTCGTGAAGATCTTCAGCTCGGATTCGCCAGCCGGCGTCGTCGCGGCGTCCAGCGCGAAGCGGATCAGCAAGCCTTCCGAGCGGCCGATCCAGTTGCGCTGCATCAGCCGGACCTTGTCGGGCCAGCGGTCCAGACCGTCGAGCGCGTCCAGCAGCTCCTGCGAGTACTTCGTGATCTTGAAGACCCACTGGTTCATCTCGCGCTGCTCGACGACGGCGCCGGAGCGCCAGCCGCGGCCGTCGATCACCTGCTCGTTGGCGAGCACGGTCATGTCGACCGGGTCCCAGTTGATCTTGCGCTTCTCGCGCTCGGCGAGGCCGGCGCGCAGGAAGTCCAGGAACATCTTCTGCTGATGCTTGTAGTAGCTGGGATCGCAGGTCGCGAATTCGCGTGACCAGTCCAGCGAAAGCCCGATCGAACGCAGCTGTTTCTTCATCGCTGCGATGTTGTCGTAGGTCCAGGCCTTTGGCGCGACCTTGCGCTCGATCGCGGCGTTCTCGGCCGGCAGCCCGAAGGCATCCCAGCCCATCGGGTGCAGCACGTTGAAGCCTTTGGCGCGCATGAACCGCGCCAGCACGTCGCCCAGCGTGTAATTGCGGACATGGCCGATATGGATCCGCCCGGACGGGTAGGGGAACATCTCGAGCACGTAGTATTTCGGCCGCGCATCGTCGTTTTTTGAGGCGAAGATCGCCTTTTCGTCCCACTGGCGCTGCCAGCGTGGCTCGGAATCTCGGGCGTTGTAGCGTTCGGAGGTCATGGAATCGCTGGGCTTTTTGTGGATTCGGGTCCCGTCGGAGGACGGCGGACTAGGCCACAAAAGCGGCTGCGGGGTCAACGGCTCGGGGAGCGGGCAGGGCCGGTCGGCAGGGGATCGATTATCCCGCCAACGCCACCCCGGTCTCGTCAACCGGCCTGGCAAAGCCGTGCTCGACAACGGTGTTGCGGCCGCGATGCTTGGCGGCGTAGAGGGCGGCGTCGGCCGCTTCGATCAGATCGCCGGGGGACTGCGCGGCATTCGGCAAGGTCGCGGCGACGCCGACGCTCACGGTGACGGTGTGGTGGCTGGAGGTGACGTGAGGCATGCCGAGGTCCTGAATCGCCGCGCGCACCGCCTCGCCGATCTCCAACGCCCGGATCGAACCCGTGTTCGGCAGCAGGAGGCAGAACTCTTCGCCACCGTAGCGACCGGCAAAACCCATGGTGCCGGCAGCCAGGTCGGCCAGCGCCTCACCCAGCCTGGTGAGGCAGGCGTCGCCTTCCGGGTGGCCATAGGTGTCGTTGTAGAGCTTGAAATGATCGACATCGATCATCAGCAGCGCCAGCTCGGTGTTGTTTTGCTGCGCCTTCAGCCATTCGAAATCCAGCCGGCTCTGGAAGCCGCGGCGGTTGGCTAGACCCGAGAGCATGTCGATCGAGGCCATCACGGTCAGCCGGTCATTGGTGGCGACCAGTTCGCGTTCACGCTGGCTGAGCTGGGCTGCCATCGCATTGAAGGCGCGGGCGAGCGGCATGAACTCCGCCGGCAGACGGCTGCGCGAGACGCGCGCCGAGGCGTCGCCCTCGCCGAACCGCTTGGCCATGCCGGTCATGAGTTCGATCGGCTTGATGATGAGCTTCTCCGCGCCGATCAGCGCGCCGAGCAGCACGAACAGGCAGACGAAACCCAGTTGGAGATAGGCGGTGCGGATTTCGCGGTTGATGGCTTCGGTGACTGCGGCCTCGTCGATGCTGACGATCAGGCGCGACTGCGTTCCCGGAATGCGCGCGAAGCTGATCGCGCGCCTGGAGCCGTCGGAGGCGCTAAAGGAAATCGAGCCGGTGTCGGAATTGGAACTGAGCGCCTTGTAGGAGATCGCCGACAGCATCGGCAAATTATCCAGCGGTTGCCCGATCATGCTGGCTTGGTCGGGAGGCGCGGCCAGCACGACGCCGGTGCTGTCAATGAGAACGGAGGAAATGCCCGGCCGTCCGCCGAGCTTGGCCATGATCCTGGACAGCCAGTCCAGGTTCATGCCGGCGACCACCACGGCATCCTCCTCCGGGTTGATCGCGGCGACCGGATAGGCCGCCATCATGATCGGCCGATTATTGGTCTTGCCGAACAGGTAGTCGCTGAAGACAAAATCGCGGGTCTGCTGCGCCTTCCTGAAATAGTCCCGGTCGCCAATGGTGAGCCCGACCTGGATGTTCAGGGTGGAGCATTGCACCACGCCATCCTTGCTGACGAGCATGATGCTGCGAATCCACGGCAGGTTGGTCGGCAGGCTGGCGCGCAGGATTTCGCAGCTGCGCGCGACTCCGCTGGAAGCGCGGATATAAGCCGCCGATTTCAGCATCGTTTCAACCGAGGAAATAACCTCGCGCTGCGTCTCGGCGCTGTGTTGGGTGATGGTGGCGTATTCCTCCGCGGCATGCGCGATCTGCTTCGCTCGGGCATCTTCGAGCGAACGGACGCGGTCCAGCATCAAGGGCGCCACCAGGAGCACGGCCAGCATCGCAAGCCGCGCCCGGATTCCCAGAAGCTTCTTGAGTTTGAGCCGATTGCGGTTGAAAGTAACGCCAGACATCTGTCCCCCGCACCGGAACGTAGAGCGAAGGTTTCAAAAAGCCTTTCCCGAACTTGGTAAAATTAGAGGAAATGCCGTAAAACTACCGGCGCCAAAACCATGTTCAGGCTGGCTTCCAAGATGACATCATGCGGAAAAAATGACGATCTCGCTAACCAGGCCTTTACCAAACGGACTTGCTCAGGTGGAGCAGGACATCGCGCGTGCATGCGAGGAAGCGAGGCGTGATCGCGCCTCGGTGACGCTGATCGCGGTATCGAAGACGTTCGACGCGTCGGCCATTTCCCCCATCATCGATGCCGGACAGCGTGTATTCGGCGAAAATCGCGTCCAGGAAGCCAAGGCGAAATGGCCGGAGTTGGTCGCGGCCTGCCCGGGGGTCGCGCTGCATCTGATCGGACCGCTGCAGTCCAACAAGGCAAAGGATGCGGTGGCGCTGTTCGATGCGATCCACTCTGTCGACCGCCCGAGCATCTGCGAGGCGCTGGCCAAGGAGATCAATTTGCAGAACAAGCGGCCGGAATTGTTCATCCAGCTGAACACCGGCGAGGAGCCGCAAAAGGCCGGCGTCGCGCCCGCTGACGCCGACGCCTTCATCGCGAGCTGCCGCGAGAAATATGGCCTCGTGATTTCCGGCCTGATGTGCATCCCGCCGGTCGATCAGGCGCCCGCACCGCATTTCGCGCTCACAGCCAAGATTGCCGCGCGCAACGGGCTGACAAACCTGTCGATGGGCATGAGCGCCGACTTCGCCATCGCGATCGCGTTCGGCGCCACGCATGTGCGGGTTGGCTCGGCGATTTTTGGACACCGTTGAACGCGATTCACTCGCCATCGTTGCGAGGAGCGCAGCGACGAGGCAATCCACCTTTACGCAACGCGCGGAGAG
>PNLC01000353.1 GCA_013822885.1 Bradyrhizobium sp. | reverse complement strand
CGTTCTACAAGGGTCTGTTCGACCTGTGGCTGGCGGCCAATCGCAGTGCGCCGGCGGCAAATATCCGGATCATTTCGGACATGATCACCGCCCTGCTCGGCAACAATTCGCCGACCGAAGGCGTCGGCCACAAGCCTATCGAACTTTGCACCGTGATGACCGACGGCACCGTGGAGGCGCACGACGTGCTGCGCATTGCCGGCAACGGCTTCAGCGAGACCGGGTTCAACATCTTCGAGCATGCGATCGACGAGGTCCGGAACGAGCCGCGCTGGAAAAACGCGCGCGACGCTTCGATCAACCTTTGCGCAAAATGCCGGCAGTGCAAATTCATGAACGCCTGCGGCGGCGGCTATCTTCCGCATCGTTATTCCAGGACGAACGGTTACGACAATCCATCGGTCTATTGCGACGACCTCTATTCGATGTTCGAGAATATGGAGTCCGTACTGGCGAAGCACATTTATGTCAGCAAGCCAGGCGGCGAGCGCGTCAGCCTGCGCGAGACGTTGCCGAACTGACACTCTCTTGAACCTCCCCCAAATCGGTGGACACCTGTGTAGGCGCAGGGAAGGCCGGGATGTTCCCGCTGAACCTGTATGCTCGTGTGCGTTTTTGCTGTGCGCAATTGCATGCGAGACCGCGGGTGCAGCGTGCACCCGGTCTTCCCTGCGCCCTCTGAATTCTGGGGGCAAAGCTCATACAAGCCTCGGGCTTTTCAGGCCGCGAGATCGCATCTGCATATTCAGTCGTCATCACCCGCGAATGCGACGCAAAGGCGGGCGACCAGTATTCCAGAGACAGCATTGATTGAACCGAGAGTCCGCGGCGTACTGGATCCCCTGCCTTCGCAGGGGATGACGATCTGCCTTCGCGGCCGACTACGCCCTCGCCGGCACCAGCATGCGCCTGACACTTCCAAAAGCCTTGTCGATCACAGGCCAGAACAACAGCACGATCGCCAGCGTCGTGATCGAGCCGACCAGACCGTTGGACCAGAACACCTTCATGTCGCCGCCGGAGCCAATCATCGACAGGCGGAACGCATCCTCGGCGCGGTTGCCAAGCACCAGCGCCAGCGTGAACGGCGCCAGCGGAATGCCGACTTTCTTGAAGACATAGCCGACGACGCCAAACCCCAGCATCAGCCAGATGTCGAACATCGCGTTCTGGATCGCGTAGGCACCGATCGCGCAGGACACCACGATCATCGGCGCCACGGCTGCGAACGGCACCCGCAGGATCGAAGCAAAGATCGGTACCGTCGTCAGCACCAGCACCAGGCCAACGACATTGCCGAGATACATCGACGCGATCAGGCCCCAGACGAAATCCTTGTGTTCGACGAACAGCAACGGCCCAGGGTTGAGGCCCCACACCATCAAGCCGCCAAGCAAAATCGCCGCCGTGCCGGAACCGGGAATGCCGAGCGCGAGCATCGGCAACAGCGCCGCGGTACCCGAGGCGTGCGCCGCGGTCTCCGGCGCGAACACGCCCTCGATGCGGCCCTTGCCAAAACTGTCCGGGTCCTTGGAAAAACGCTTGGCGAGGTTGTAGCCCATGAAGGACGCGGCGATCGCGCCGCCCGGCGTGATGCCGAGCCAGCAGCCGATGAAAGAGGAACGAAACAGCGTCACCCAGTATTTCGGCAGGTCCTTCCAGACCGACAGCACCACGCGCAGCGAGATGGCGGCGGCATGGCCGCGCAGCGCCAGCCGCTCTTCCATGGTCAGGAGAATTTCGCTGATGCCGAACAGGCCGATGACGGCGACCAGGAAGTTGACGCCGCGCAGCAGTTCCGAAGAACCGAATGTCATGCGCAACTGGCCCGACACGGTGTCCATGCCGATGCCGGCAAGCAACAGGCCGAGCGACATCGAGATGACCGTCTTGTGCTTGGCCTCGCGGCCGAGGCCGACGAACGAACAGAAGGTCAAAAGATACACCGCGAAAAATTCCGGCGGTCCAAATTTGAGCGCGAACGACGAGATCATCGGCGCCAGGAAGGTGATCAGCATGACCGCGACCAGCGAGCCGATGAACGACGAGGTGAACGCCGCGGTGAGCGCTTCTGCCGCCCGGCCCTGCTGCGCCATCGGATAGCCGTCGAACGTGGTCGCCACCGACCAGGCTTCACCGGGGATGTTGAACAAGATCGAGGTGATGGCGCCGCCGAACAGCGCACCCCAATAGATGCAGGACAGCATCACGATCGCCGAAGTCGGGTCCATCGTAAATGTCAGCGGCAGCAGGATCGCAACGCCGTTTGGGCCGCCGAGGCCGGGCAGCACGCCGACAAAGATGCCGAGCACGAGCCCGAACATCATCAGCAGCAGCGTCTTCCACGTCAGCAGCACGGCGAAGCCGTGCATCAAGAGGCTGAGAGCTTCCATCAGATCATCCCGGGTATCTCGTCATTGCCACGGCTCGGCAAAGCAAGAATGGATTGCTTCGTCGCTTTGCTCCTCGCAATGACGGAAGAAGTCATGCCAAACCTGTCAGCGGCCGAGCGCCGCTTCGAGCGGGCCCTTTGGCATGATGACGTCGAAGGCGACGTCGAAGGTCACGAACATCACGGCGGTGAACACGAAGGCGGTGAGCAGCGATTTCCACAGCACGATCTTGCCGACAAAGCGCATGAAGCCGGAGATCAGGAGGAAGCTCGCGACGTAGAGCCCGAGGAACTGCATGGCGAGGCAAAACAGCAACGTCGGCACGAACACCGCCAGCACGCGGCGAAGCTGCGCCCGGGTCACGAAGACCTCGGTAGCTTCCCTGCGCGACAGGAACGCGGCGGCGAGGCCATAAAGGCTGGCGCCGGCGAGGATGACCGAGAGATAGAACGGAAAATAGCCGGACTGCGGGCCGGTCGATTCCCAGCCGGCCCCCGTGCGCCAATTGTCGTAGGCGAGCGTCAGCGCCAGCGCGAGCAGCAGCAGGCAGACGACCACGTCGACGACGCGAACGCTGGTGACCGCAGGCGAATTGGTTTCCGGCGCGGTCGGATCTTCGACAACGATTTCGATATCGGTGTTGGACATGGAGATGATTAACCCGGAAGGAACAGCGTGGGCACGGATTACGTGCCGCTGCCGCTGGCGTCAATGTCCCGCACTGCGCTCCGGGAATGCGCTCGCAAGTGCAGCACGCTCGGGACGGAGCAGACCGCGCTCTGTGATCAGCCCGGTCACCAGGCGAGCGGGCGTGACGTCGAAGGCGTAATTGGCCACGGGCGAACCGTCGGGAACCACGCGCACGGTCTCGACACGACCATCGGCGGTGCGGCCGGTCATGGTCGCGACCTCCTCGGTGCTGCGCTGTTCGATCGGGATCTGGCTGATGCCGTCACCGATACTAAAGTCGATGGTCGGCGACGGCAGTGCAACATAGAACGGCACGCGGTTGTCGTGGGCCGCGAGCGCCTTCAGATAGGTGCCGATCTTGTTGCAGACGTCGCCATTGGCGGTCACCCGGTCGGTGCCGACGATCGCGAGATCGACCATCCGGTGCTGCATCAGATGGCCGCCGGTGTTGTCGGGAATGACGGTATGAGGCACGCCATGGTGACCAAGTTCCCACGCCGTCAGCGAAGCACCCTGATTGCGCGGCCGCGTCTCGTCGACCCACACATGAACCTTCAGGCCACGATCGTGCGCCAGGTATATCGGCGCCGTCGCTGTTCCCCAATCGACCGTCGCCAGCCAGCCGGCGTTGCAATGCGTCAGGACGTTCACGGGCTCGCCCGGCGGCTTCGCCGTAGCGATCTGCTCGATCAGTGCCAGCCCGTGCCGGCCGATCTCACGGTTGATTGCGACGTCCTCCTCGGCGATCTCGGCGGCGCGGGCATAGGCGATTTGCGCGCGTTGCGAAGGCGCCGCCGGCCTGAGCACGCGCTTCATCTCGTCGAGCGCCCATTTCAGGTTGATCGCCGTCGGCCGCGTCGCGATCAGCATTTCGTAGGCGCGGTCGATGCCGTCGTCGGAACGGTCGTCCTGCACCGCCAGCGCCATGCCGTAGGCGGCAGTGGCGCCGATCAGGGGCGCCCCGCGCACCAGCATGCTGCGAATGGCGTCCGCTGCCGCGTCAGCCGTCTCGAGCCGCGCGATCACGAATTCATGCGGCAACCGCCGCTGGTCGATCGCGCCAACGGACCAGCCGTCCGGTTCGAGCCAGATGCTGCGGAAATGCTGGCCGTCGACCTTCATGACTTCAGCACCCGTCCGGCGACGGCGTCGAGTTTGGCGAGCAGTTTGGGATCGCGCGCCTCCGGCGCCGTGATCAAGGCGGTGTCGAGCACGCGGTCCGATCCCACCGGACACGGCTCATGCTGGCGCGGAAAATCGCGGGCAAGACGCGCGACCAGCGCTTTCGCCTTGCTGGCATTCGAGTTCAGCACGCGAATGATATCCTGCACGGTGACGGCGTCATGATCGGGATGCCAGCAGTCGAAATCGGTGACCATCGCCACGCTGGCGTAACAGATCTCGGCCTCGCGAGCGAGCTTGGCCTCCGGCATGTTGGTCATGCCGATCACGGAATAGCCCTGCGCCTTGTAAGACAGACTCTCCGCGAGGCTGGAGAATTGCGGACCTTCCATGCAGACATAGGTTCCGCCCTGCACCGCCGCGATGCCCTCGGCCTTGGCGGCCGCGGCCAGATGCACGTGCAGCCGCGGCGACACCGGATGGGCCATCGAGACATGGGCCACGCAACCCCTGCCGAAGAACGAACTCTCCCGCTTGAGGGTGCGGTCCACGAACTGATCGACCAGCACGAAGGTACCGGGCGTCAACTCCTCCTTGAACGAGCCGCAGGCCGACAGCGATACGAGATCGGTAACGCCCGCCCGCTTCAGCACGTCGATATTGGCGCGGTAGTTGATGTCGGAGGGCGACAGCACATGCCCCTTTCCGTGCCGCGGCAGGAACACGACCGGCAGCCCGGCGATGACGCCCTGCGTCACGGCTGCGGACGGCTCGCCCCAGGGGCTTTCGATGGTCTCGTCGCGGACGTCTTCCAGCCCCGGCAGGTCGTAGATGCCGGATCCGCCGATGATGCCAAGCACGGCGCTCGTCATGACTTCTCCT
>PNLC01000352.1 GCA_013822885.1 Bradyrhizobium sp. | reverse complement strand
AAAATCCAGCATCTCGCTCGAGGGCGCCGACCAGATCGCGGCGCCCATCGGCGCCAGATAATCGGTCAACAGCCGCGGCGAGAAATGACGGGTGCGGAAATATTCGCCAAGCGTCAGCCCGGCCAGCCTTCCCGCCCTGTGGTCCTCGACGCTCTGCTGGTTGAAAGTGAGGATGTCGCGGAGCATCCAGAGGTAGGAGGGCGACAGCAAATTGCCGGGTTGCGCGAATAGCCCGCGCGCGGTCTCGAACCAGTTGTTGCCGCCGCCCCTCCACTCGAAGCGGCCGGTATCGGCCGTCACCGCAAAGCTCATGCAGCTTTCAACGGTCTCGACCCCGAGATGGGCGAACATTGCCGTGAGATCAGGGTAGTTCAGCTCGTTGTAGACGATGAAGCCGATATCGACCGCGAGCGGCTTGCCGTCATAGTCGACAGTGACGGTATGGCTGTGCCCGCCGGGCCTCAATTCTCGATCGTAGACGGTGACCGGGTAACGTTTCGACAAGGTCCAGGCCGCGGCATTGCCGCTGATTCCCGTCCCGACCACCGCGATTCGCATTTTTGCCCCTCTGTTGCACGACTCTGAGGTACGGCGGACAGTCGGCAGGGTTTCAAACCGGCTGCGTGCGCGTATCGCGCGTAAAAAGCGCGGATTCCGGGGTCAGAACACGGGAAAATCCCCATGAAATCTTCGTAAGTTTTGGCCCGTCCTGCTCGCTCAGACATCGCTCCAAGCCCCGTAAAATAAGGGTTTCTGAGCTTTTTCGCAGTCTCTTGCAGCGCCTGAAGGCAGACCGGTGACGGCTGGGCGGGACTGTCCGCCTCCCATTCCCAGGGGTATTATGATCGTCAGGTTCCAATGGAAGCGTCACCCCTGTGAACGTGTCAAAAGCTACCCATAGAAGCGTTCATCGTGCGCCGGGCAGAGACCTGCCCGGTGGAGAACGGGTGTGACCCATCGAAGTGCAGCGGCTGCGGTCGACGGCTGGTTGGCCCGCGTTCCCCGCTGCGCGCGGCTGGCGCGATCGGTAGCGGTACTTGGCCTAGTCGCGAGTTCCGCCGGCTGCATCCTGACCAAGGATCTTCCCGATCCCGCGCTGGAGGTTCCCGACGGCTACAAGGCCGCCCGGCTTTCGACCGCAAAGGACGCGCCGCCAACGCTCGACTGGTGGCGGGGCTTCCGTTCCGGGGAGCTGACCGGCCTGATGGAAGAGGCGCAGACCGTCAATCTGGACATTGCCGCCGCTACCGCGCGGTTCAAGCAGGCCGATGCGCAGGCGCGTATCGCCGGCGCGGCGTTGTTGCCGAGCCTCAGCGGCACCGGGCAGGAGGCCTATTCACGCACCTCGGGATCCAGTTCCAGCGGCCTGACCAATGGCGGCCGCGAGGTGGTCAACTATTCGGCCTCATTCAGTGCCAGCTATGAGTTGGATTTCTGGGGCAAGAACCGCGACGCCGCCCAGGCCGCGGAGGAGACGGCGTCTGCCACCCGCTTCGATCGCGACGTCGTCGCGCTGACGACGCTGACCACCGTCGCCAACGCCTATTTCCAGGTGCTCGCGGCGCAGGACCGGCTTCGCACCGCGCAGCGCAACATTGCCAGTGCCGAGCGCATCCTCAATGCCATCAAGGAACGGCTCCGGGCCGGCACTGGCAACGATCTCGACGTCGCGCAGCAGGAGAGCGTGGTCGCCAACCAGCGCGCGCTGGTGCCGCCGCTGCGGCAGACGCTCGATCAGAACATCAACGCGCTGGCGACGCTGGTCTCGCGGCCGCCGGAAGCGGTGCGCGTCATCGGCGGGTCGCTCAACAATATCGCCTCGCCGCGCGTCACGCCCGGCCTGCCGTCGGAACTCCTGACGCAGCGTCCTGATATTCGCCGCCAGGAATCTCAACTCGCTTCGGCGACCGCCAATGTCGGCAGCGCCCGCGCGCAGTTCTTCCCGAGCATTCAACTGACCGGGCAGGGCGGCTACCAGAGCTCGGCGCTGTCGTCGCTGTTTCAGCCGCACGCGGCTTTCTTCAGCATGGTCGGCAGCCTGACCCAGCCGATCTTCGACGGCGGCAGGATCCTCGGCAATTTCGAACTCACCAAGGCGCGGCAGGACGAACTGCTGCAGGTCTATCGCAAGACCGTGGTGCAGGCGTTCGCCGATGTCGACAATGCGCTGATGTCGATCCGCCAGACCACGGAGCGGCTGCGGCTGCAGCGCCAGGTGGTGTCGGCGTCGCGACGGGCGTTCGAACTGTCCGAGCAGCAGCTTCGGGCCGGAACCGCCGATATCGTGACTGTGCTAAACACGCAGCAGACCTTGTTCCAGGCGGAGGACCTGCTGTGGCAGGCCCAACTGGCGCGGCTGCTCGCGATCGTCAGCCTCTATCAGGCGCTGGGGGGCGGCTGGGAGCCCAGGATGGAAAGGCCGGTTGATGCTCTTTAAGCCGGAAGACGACAAGGCGAAGATCGCCGGCAAGCGTGTAGCGCGCGGCATCGGCCGCCGCTTCGTATCGCTGACGATCACGCTTCTGATCCTCGGTGGCCTCGGCTATCTCGGATGGAACGCGTTTCAGCAGAAGCAGGGCGCTGGCCGAGGTGGTTTCGGCGGTCCCGGCGCGCGCCTCGACCTCCCGGTGCCGGTGCTGGCGGCGACGCCCCGCACGCAGGATGTGCCAGTCTACCTGGATGCCGTGGGCTCGGTTCGCGCGTTGAACACCGTCATCGTGCGCGCCCAGGTCGACGGCAAGCTGATCGCGGTGAACTTCATCGAAGGCCAGGACGTCAAGAAAGGCGACGTGCTCGGCGAAATCGATCCGGTGATCTACCAGGCGCAATACGATCAGGCGGTGGCGAAGAAGGCGCAGGACGAGGCGCTGCTTGCCAACCAGAAGCTCGATCTCGCGCGCTACCAGCAGCTTGCCGCGTCGAACGCCGGCTCCAAGCAGCAGGCCGACACGCAGCGCGCGGTGGTGGCCCAGCAGGAGGCGCTGGTGAAGGCCGACCAGGCCGCGATCGACAACGCGGAGGCGATGCTCGGCTACACCAAGATCGTCGCGCCGCTGTCCGGGCGCGCCGGCCTGCGCCAGGTCGACCAGGGCAACATCATCCGCGCGTCCGACGTAACCGGCCTCGTCATCATCACCCAGTTGCAGCCGATCGCGGTGCAATTCAGCCTGCCGCAGCAGCAGATCGTGCGGGTCAACGCTGCCGCGGCCAAGGGCGCGCTGGCCGTGGATGTGTTCGGCAATGACGGCGTCACCGTCATCGATACCGGCACGCTCAAGGGCATCGACAACCAGGTCGATCCGACCACGGGCACGCTGAAACTGAAGGGCGAATTCCCCAACGGCAAGTTCCAGCTCTGGCCGGGGCAGTTCGTCAACGTGCGGCTGAAAGTCGAGACACTCGAGAAGGCGATCGTGGTGCCGACCTCGGCGGTCCAGCGCGGTCCCGCCGGGACGTTCAGCTACGTCATTGGTCCCGACAATGTCGCGACCGCGAAGCCTATCGTGGTGACCCAGCAGAACGAGAATGACGCCGTGATCGCGAGCGGGCTGACGACGTCCGATCGCGTCGTGACCACGGGCTTCGCCAACCTGTCCGACGGCGCCAAGGTCCTGATCGGCACCGATGACCGCGCGCCGTCGGCCGATCTCGCGCCGCGCAAGCGCGGCCGCGGTCCGGACGGCAAGGCTGCTCCGGGCGAAGGCAGCGGCATGCGCGGGCGTGGCGAGGGCGATCAGAAAGGACAAACCGGACCCGCAACGGGGAGCGGCGCAGCGAAGTCGCAACCATGAGCGTCTCCGAGCCATTTATCCGCCGGCCGATCGCGACCTCGCTGTTGGGGATCGCGCTGATGATCGGCGGCGCGCTCGGCTATTGGGCACTGCCCGTCTCGGCGCTGCCGCAGGTAGACTTCCCGACCGTGCAGGTGACGACGCAACTGCCCGGCGCCAGCCCCGACGTGATCGCTTCGCTGATCACCGCGCCGCTGGAGCGACAGCTCGGCCAGATTCCGTCGATGACGTCGATGCAGTCGACCAGTTCGTTCGGCGTCAGCCAGATATCGCTGCAGTTCGATCTCAACCGCGATATCGACGGCGCGACCCAGGACGTGCAGGCCGCGATCAATGCGGCAGCCGGGATACTGCCGAAAAACCTGCCGTATCCGCCGACCTACGCCAAGGTCAATCCGGCCGACGCCCCGGTCATGACGCTAGCGCTGACGTCGGAGACGATTTCGCTGCGCGCGATGAGCGACATCGCCGACACCATCCTGGGACAACGGCTGAGCCAGATTTCCGGCGTCGGTCGGGTCGCCGTGCTCGGTGGGTTGAAGCCCGCGGTGCGCGTGCAGGCCGATCTGGCCCGGCTTGCAGCCTACGGCATCTCGATGGAGGATTTGCGCAACGCCATCGCGGGCGCCAACGTATCAGGACCGAAGGGATCGCTCGACGGCACCCACCAGGCCTATACCATCGCCGCCAACGACCAGATCGCGGCGGCCGAAGCCTACAAGCCGATCATCATCGCCTATCGCAACGGCTCGCCCGTCACCATCGGCGACGTAGCCAACATCATCGACGGCCTGGAGAACGACCGTACCGGCGGCTGGTACCAGGGCACGCCCGCGGTCATCATCGACATCCAGCGCCAGCCCGGCGCCAATGTGATCGAGGTTGTCCGGCAGATCCGTGAGGAAATCCCCAAGATCCAGCGCACGATCCCGGCCGGCGTCAACCTGACCATCGTCTCCGACCGCACGGTCACCATCCGGGCGTCGGTGCGGGATGTGCAGTTCACGCTGATCCTGAGCGTCGTCTTGGTCACGCTGGTGGTGCTGTTGTTCCTGCGGTCGCTGCGGGCGACGCTGATTGCGGGCGTGGCGCTGCCGCTGTCGCTGATCACGAGCTTCGGGATCATGTATTTCGCCGGCTTTTCCCTCGACAACCTGTCGCTGATGGCACTGACGATCGGAACCGGATTCGTGGTCGACGATGCGATCGTGATGATCGAGAACATCGTCCGCCACATGGAAGACGGCGAGTCCGTGATGGAGGCGTCGCTGAAGGGCGCCAGCGAAATCGGCTTCACCGTGATTTCGCT
>PNLC01000351.1 GCA_013822885.1 Bradyrhizobium sp. | reverse complement strand
CGGCACTGCGAAGATGGGCACGGCAAGCGATCCGATGGCCGTCGTCGACGAGCGCCTGCGCTTCTACGGCATCGCAGGCTTGCGTGTGGCCGATGCCTCGGTGATGCCGACGATCACCTCAGGCAACACCAACACGCCGACGGCGATGATCGCGGAGAAAGCTGCGACGATGATCCTCGAGGATGCGCGCTCTTGACCAACCCGCATCGCTTCTCGATCGGGTCTGCCGGCCAACGCCTTGCCCTTGCCCTTGCGCGATGGGGTTCGGAGGATTCTCGCAAGCCGCCTGCGCTGCTGATGCACGGCACTGGCTTCGTCGCCGAGGTCTGGGACGATGTCGCCCGCGAACTCGCCGCCGACTACACCGTCTATGCGCTCGACCGCCGTGGCCATGGCGACAGCCACAAGCCCGCCGCCGATCGCTATCACTTCCAGGACTTTGCCGAGGACGTATGCATCGCGATCGAGACGCTCGGCCTGTCCGACATCTACGGCATCGGACATAGCGCCGGTGCCACCGACCTGCTGCTCGCCGCGAAGCTCCGCCCCGATCGCTTTACGCGGCTGTTCGTGATGGAGCCGACCGTGATGGATCCGCGCGCGGCACGCGCCGGCGAATTGAGCGACTTCGCCACCGGCGCGGTGCAAGGCGTGTTGCGGCTCCAGGCCGAGTTCGAGAGCGCTGCAGCCGTCTTTCAGCGCTACCAGGCCGCACCGGCGTTCGCAGACTGGACCGCATCGTCGCTCCGAGCCTACATCCGGCACGGCTTCGTCGCGCGGGAAGATGGCCGCGTGCGACTGCGCTGCACCCCGGAACTGGAATCGGCGATCCTGCGACCGATCTTCGAGGCCATGGAGCAGGTCTACACTGGAGACGAGCGCGGCAACCCGTTCGCTTGGCTGTCCGCGATCGCTTGCCCGGTGCGTGTGGCGACCGCGGAGAAGTCCTGGGCGATATATAACGAGATGGCGGCGCGGGCCGTGGCGCTGATGCCGGCGGCAAGCCAATGGAAATTTGAAGGCATCGGCCACTGCGTCGGCCAGGAGGCTCCCGAGCTGTTGGTGCGGGCGCTGAAAGCGTTCGAAACCCAAGCCGCTTGATGAAACCTGCCACTCATGAAATCTTCGAAGGCGCCATGCGGAAGCGCCCCCGCCGTTACCCGACCACCATCAGGCAATAACCTATCGCGCCGGGCGTCGATGCCGCGGTGCGACCGACAGGCGATCACGTGCGGGCACGGCGGAGCCGTAATAAGCGTATGCTGAGTCGGCCGGGCGAACCGCGTGCCGGCCTGCGAGCACGTCCGCGTTGGGATGATAGAACGCAAAGGCGCCGGGCTCCTGTATCGCGGCCTGCGCGAATACCGGTGTTGCAAAGGCTGTTGCCAGAAGCGCAGCCGCTATCGCTGGAATGAACTTCGTCATGGTGAGTATCCTTTTGATTGTGGGACACCATCCATGTGGGCGCAGCAAATGCGAAAGTTAGACGGTGCATGCCCCCCTCACCGCGATGTGAGAAATCGCGCGCAGTCCGTGCACGGCAGTAGGATTTTTCCCTCAAGCGGGATTGGAGAAGCGCAAAGCTGTCGCTGCCCGGCCTTTGACGAATTGTCTTTTCTCATGAGAAGCCGCGGCGTCGCTATGCCTGCGGCGGATAGCGCTCGAAGCTCGGCAGTTCGTGCGCGCGCTCCATCCAGTTCAACCGCTCGGCGGTCTGGATATGCACCATCGCCGGAACGGCATTGGGGTCGTCGTAGGTCGCGCTCTGGATATCGATGATGCCAGGCAGGTTGGTCGCATTGATGTAGAACAGCCCCGTGCCGCAGTCGGCGCAGAAGTGGCGGCGGCCATGCTCGGATGATTCGTAGACCTTGGGCTGCCCCTTCGTCACCTTGACCGCGTCCTCGGCGTACATCGTCCAGCCGACGACCGGCGCGCCGGCGTGACGCCTGCAATCGCTGCAATGACACAGCGCGTGGACGATCAGATCGCCCTCGACCTGATAGCGGATCGCACCGCAATGACAGCCGCCGGTGATGTTGCTCATGGGTTGTCCGCCTCCGATCGATGACATTGCAGCACCGTAGGGTGGATTAGCCGAAGGCGTAATCCGCCGAAATGCCACAGGCTGGAGACGCTTGCGGCGGATTACGCTGCGCTAATCCGCCCTACGAACCGCGAAAACTAAGCCGACTTCCGCACAGCGTTGTCGACCAGCGTCTTGCCGAGCGACCAGATCGCGCCGGGGACCTTGTGGCTGGCGGCGATGACGTCGTCGAACGCCTTTTCGATCCAGCTGCAATCCTCTTCCGTGATCACGAGCGGCGGCAGCAGCTTGATGGTGTGGCTGCCGTGACCGGAGACCTGCGTCAGGATCTTGTGATCCTTGAACAGCGGCACCGTGATGAGCTGGCAGAACAGGCCTTTGTTCGCGGTCTCCAGCAGATTCCAGGAAGCCTTCAGCCGCAGCGATTTCGGCGGGCCGAACTCGATGCCGATCATCAATCCCTTGCCGCGCACTTCCTTCATCAGCTCGTAGCCGGGCACCATCCGCGTCAGCGCGAGGCGCAACTCGGCACCGCGCTTGGCGGCCTGCTCGACCAGTCTCTCCTGCTTCATCACGTCGAGCGTTGCGATGCCGGCCGCCATCGCCAGATCGTTCTTCGCAAAGGTCGAGCCGTGCACGACCGCGCGATCCATCTGGTTGAATATCTTGTCGAAGATGCTCTTGCGCGTCAGCAGCGCGCCGACCGGCACGTGTCCGCCGGACAACGCCTTCGCTAGCAGCACCATGTCGGGCTCGACGTTCCAGTGCTCGACCGCAAGGAATTTTCCAGTGCGGCCGATGCCGGTCTGGATTTCGTCGGCAATGAGGAGCGAGCCGTATTTCTTGCACAGCGCGGCGGCGCCCGGCAGGAATTCGTCACTGGGCAGATTGACGCCCTTGCCCTGGATCGGCTCGACGATGAAGGCGGCGACCTGGCGCGACGACAGTGCCTGCTCGAGGGCCGCAAGATCGTTGAACGGAATCTGTACGCATCCCGGCAGCAGCGGTTCGAAGCCGGAGCGGAAGTTCGCATCGTCCATCAACGACAGCGCGCCATAGGACAGGCCGTGAAACGAGTGCGAACAGGAGACGATGCCGGGACGCCCCGTGGCACCTCGCGCGAACTTGATCGCGGCCTCGACGGTCTCGGCGCCGGAATTGGCAAAGAACACCTTGTCCAGATATGGGACATGTTCCAGGAGGCGTTCCGCCAGCACGCCGGCGAGCGTGGAGACGTCAAGCTGCACCAGATTGGGAAAATCGCTGTCGAGGACGCTTTTCAGCGCCGCGCGCAAGGCAGGATGATTCCGGCCAATCGCAAAAACGCCAAATCCGCTGAGTAGATCGAGATAGCGGGCGTCCTCACGATCGAACAGGTATTGACCTTGACCCTTCTGAAAGCCCACATCGTAGCCGATGGTCTTGAGCACCCTGACAAGCTGCTCATTCAGATGGCGCGCATGCATGGAACTGCGCTGCGCCTGCCGCTCCACAAACATCTCGGAAACGTCTAGATATGAACTTGGCATTCGCTACATACGTCGGTTGATAGCCATTTCGTCAACTGAAAACGCTCAATGCGGCGTTTTGACCCCCGCTTTGGATGATCTAGCTCAAAGATAGGTTTGAACCATGGTGCACTGCCCAAGAACTGTTGCGCGTACAGTAGTATATTCGGCATTTTTTTTGACCACAGGTCTTTCCTCAGCCCTTGCCGCCGATCCCACCGGTGACTGGAAGGTCGCCGATGGTGTCGCCAACATCCGCGTCGCCCAGTGCAGCGGAAGCATGTGGGGCGTCGTTGCCTGGGAAAAAACTCCAGGTGGCAAGGACAAGAACAATCCGGATGCCTCAAAGCAAAGCAGACCGACCTTGGCCATGCCGATCCTTATCGACATGAAGAAGAAGCCCGGCGTCGATGCCTGGGAAGGCCAAGTCTATAATGCCA
Organism: Bradyrhizobium sp.; assembly: GCA_013822885.1. Taxonomy (GTDB): domain Bacteria; phylum Pseudomonadota; class Alphaproteobacteria; order Rhizobiales; family Xanthobacteraceae; genus Bradyrhizobium. The sequence goes on along the minus strand of PNLC01000351.1, from coordinate 1,108 downwards.
AGGATGGCCAGCTCTACAGCTCGACCATCAAGCCTGTGGGAACCGACCAGCTTGAAATTCAAGGCTGCGTGCTCGGCTTCCTCTGCGGCGGTGAAACCTGGACCCGGGTCGGACCGCCGATTCCCTCCAGCCCCGCCAACAGCATGGCCAAGGGCGCGCCGAAAGGCCAGCCCGCGCCCAAATCTACGGGTCCAACCACCGCGGCCCCGACCACCGCAGCACCTGCTCCCGCGCCGGCGGCACCGAAGACCACGGGAACGGCGAACCCGGCACCCGCCGCTCCCAAGGCCGCGCCCGGTCAGAAGCAGGCGGCCGGCCAGCCCGCCGATATCGGCGATATCTGCCTACTTCCCGACATCGCGCGGTTTGCCCATTAGCGCGGGCTGGAACAGCAGCACCGCGGCGAGCGTGATGACGAACGACAGCGCCAGCAGTTTTCCCATGCTGGCGGTGCCGGGATGACTGGATAGCCAGAGGCTTCCGAACGCGGTCGCGGTCGTCAGCGCGCTGAAGAAGATCGCGCGCGTCAGGCTCGACTGCAGCAAGTTGGTTCGGCCCTCGCGCCAGGCCGTGACATAATAGATCTTGAACGCCACGCCGACACCGAGCAGAAGCGGCATCGCGACGATGTTGGCGAAGTTGAGCGGCAGCCCGATCAGCACACAAAGCTCCAGTGTCACCGCGCCGGCCACCAGCAGCGGCACCATCGTCATCAGCACGTCGGTGATACGCCGCAGCGTCAGCCAGAGCAGCAGGCTGATCACCAGCAGCGCCCAGATGCCGGCGTGGATGAACGCCCTGACGATGGTGTCGCCGGATTTAAGAATCGACACCGGCCCGCCGATAGCGTTCGGCTCCGCGGCCAGAACCGCATCCGCAAACCTTCGCAAATTGTCATTGTCGTTGGGATCGCCCTTCGGCAACGCCTCCACGCGAATCAGCCCGTCCTTCGACCTCCAACTGTTGACCAATTCCGGCGGCAGCGTCTTCAAGGTCACCGGTCCGGCCTGCAGCGTGTTCTTGAGCTGGTCGAACACGATCTTCATCGGGGCGATGAAAATCTCCTGCGCCTTGTCGCGCGTCGCCTGGTCGCGCTCGGCAAGCTTCG
>PNLC01000350.1 GCA_013822885.1 Bradyrhizobium sp. | reverse complement strand
GCGGCGTGAGGGCGCCGGCTGGCTGGTCCGCATGGTGCTCTGGCTGATGAGCCGCAAGGTCTATGCTGCGAGCGCGGAAGCCGGCGCAAGCTATTGCTGGTTCTTCACCGAACCGAGTGGCGACCAGCTGCACGAGATTGCCGCGCTGGTCGAAAGCGGCGCGATCAAGCCGGTGATCGACCGCGAATTCGCCTTCGAGCAACTGCCGGCGCTCAGCTATCTCGAGGCGGGGCGCGCGCGAGGCAAGGTGGTGCTGAAGGTGAGGTGGGTGAATCAAATCGGAATTTCGTACACGCCCCGACCGTGCGTAGCGGCGCGCAGCAAACGCTGCTGCGGGTGTATCTGGAGATCGAATACGGGCGCGTCAGGAAGGCCGTTTTGGAGCAGGTCCCAGGCCCCCCCGCCGTCGACTGAACGCCAGACTCCGATGTCCGCCGCGACGTAGAGGTGATTCAGTTCGCGATCAAAAGCCAATGCGTTATGCTCCACATCGAGCAGGTTGTTCGGAGGCGCCCCGGCGCGGGCCTGCCAGTCCGCGCCGTCGAACCGCCAAACGCGGGCAACTGAGTCGCCTGGAACACTTCCGAAAGCAACATAGACCGATTCAAGATTTGGATCGGTCCAGTCGACGGCAACATCGGTGATCGTACCCGTGACGCGGAGACTTTGCCCGTTCACTACGTCGCAGCGCTCGGCTTTCCAGCCGCCCGCCAGTTTGTCCGCCCGATACACCTGTCCGGCTGTCGTCCCGATGAAGAGCCGCGTGCGTGAAGCGAATGCCAACGCAAAAACATTCCCAGGGCTCCCCGTCAGGGAAAACGCGAGCGCGGTTGGCCAGGTAAGTCCGAAGTCTTCCGATATCCACACTTTAGGTCCGACGCCCATTGCCACCAATTGCGCATCGGCGGGCTCCGCGACTGCGGCGTTCAGCGGCATTGGCATTCCGACAATCGGCTGGGTCATTGTTTTCCAGTCGGGGCCGAACGTTAACGACCAGGTTTCGTGAGTTTTGCCGCCTGTCGACGATCGGAAGACTCGCCCATTCGCAAAGACGAGAATCTTGTCCGGATCACGCCAGTTGATCACACAGTATCCGCCGTCCCCGTCTTGTACGTGATGCCATGTCGATCCGTTCTTGTAGGCGGTCCCGTTATCCTGCAGACCTGTGAAGATGACGCTGGGATCTGTCGGATGCTGTGCGATGAAGTTGCAACAAAGGCACGCGAGCCCGATGTTTTGGGCGGCGAACTTTCCGCTACCGCGCGGGTCGCGATTGAGAAATACACCCCCGTCGCAACCGCACCACAGTTCGTTTGGGTTGCCGGGGCTATGGACCAGCACGTGAACATCGGAATGGGCGTGTTCGCCGATCGAGACCGGGGCTAAGGCGCGATAGGCTCCGTCGATCGGCTGGATGTCGCAACGCCAGATCGATGCGCCCCCTCCCTGGAAGCTGCCGCCCAGATAGACAATGTTGGCCTGCTGTGGGTCGACGGCGATAGCGAGGTCGTAATTGCCTTGGGCGGACGGCAAGATGTTTGGAACCTCCGACACGCGTTTCCAGTTGCTCCCGACCCCATCGAGGCGATAGAGCCCATGCAGCCTGTTGGTCGATGTTGCCACCAGCGCATAGACGAGGTTGGGATTTCCCGGCTGCACTCCGAGCGAAACGCGGCCGGCATCCGTCGGAAAATTGTTTCCCGCCAGAGTCCAGGTCTCGCCATCCGTGGAGGAGAGGACTTCTGACGAAACCGTGTCGTCGGGTTGAGGGAAGCGCGCGCAGAAGAATCGGGCAACTTCGTTGGCAGAAGCCGCAACCGCGCTGGAAAAGACTCCTTCCAATACGCGAACCCAGGTGAATTGGCCGCCAGGCTGCGCTGCGCGCCGGTAGAGGCCCGCGGTGGTGGCACCGACGACGGATTTCCGGTCAAGCGGATTGATTGCCAACGCGAAGAACGCCTCACCGGCGAGATCGGGCTGACTTGATTCCACCGTCCAGGTCGAGCCCCCCGTGTCGGTACGCAACACCCCGATTCCGCGGTAGGCAGGAAGCGCGCCGGTAATTCGGCGGAGAAAATAAGTTTGCGTCGCGCCCTCGCCGGTACCCACGAAAAGCCGATTGGGGTCAGCCGGGTCAATCGCGATCGCGCCGCAAATCAGGCTCGCGCTCGCGGGGCTGTTCGGATCGAGGTCGACCTCTTCCGAAGGTTTCCAGATGCCCGCACCATTGGTTGAGATGAACACGCCGCCATTTGCCGAGGCGGCAAAAACTGTGTTGCCTCCGGGCCCGATGGCAAGCCCGGCTATGCGGCCCGCAACCGGCTGGCGTTCTCCGCCTCCGGTCTGCCCATCCATGACCACAAGCGGTCCAAGCGACAGCCAGTTCGCTGCGCCGGGAACGGTCGGCGCTCCGACCCCGTCGGGCGCTGCCATGGGCGCCAAGGTCGATTCCATAAGGATCGCCTGCTTGCGCGCCCGATATTCAGCGAACGCATCGCGCCAGACGATCGCGGCGTCGCGCGGGCCAGCTTCGGATGCCGGTTCGGCAGACGGAGACCCAGCAGAATAGTTTCTGTCACTTTGTCGAACGCGGTCGTAAAGAGCAAGGACCCCTTCCTCCAGCCATCGCCGCGGTCCATGCCGCTTTCGTTTCGGATCGGCCGGCAGCTTGCCGCGCTTGGGTACGGTCCGTTTGATGGTCTTGCTCTTTGCCATGGGCCGGCTCCGCGAGCAGGTACCCTACCTTTTGCGTGTGCCGCTCACCGTCAACGACGACGCCACGGCAAAAAAGCAATGATGCGGGCAGAACTACGAACGTGTTGCTGATGAGTGGCGCTTCGCCCATGCAGCGCGTGCCGCCGTATAGGCCGCGTCCAACACAAACCACAACACCAGGAACCCAAGGCATTCGAGCGCGAAGCTCTTCCACTTGAAGAACATCGACGCAAGGGCGAATGATATCAGCATCGGCGGAGCCTGGATCGAAAGCAACGCAGTGAGTGAAGAATTACGAAGCAACGTGTACATTCGCCCCTCCTGTATGATGGCCTCAGTTGCGATACCTAAGTTCCGCCTTTGTCGTCATCGTCGGGCGGATCATATGGATCGCGTTCAGTCGTTCTAATGATGCGGTAGCGCTTACCTTTCGGCGAGATGAATTCTCGCTCAGAGATGACGGTGGCCTTGTCCGGCAAGCCGGGATTTGGTTCAGAAGAGGACTTGGGCTTTTTCCGCCTCTTCTTGTCCTCTTCGCTACGGCTGCCTTTTGCCATTCCGCGGCCAGCCCTATGGTTCAAATTCAATCTTCCTGATGGGATGGATCTCCCATACCACCGGCATTTTCGGGCGCAGCTTGCGCGGTCCCGGCCGGCCTCCTGACGCATGACTCATGTCGAAGAACAACGAGCCTTCGATCACGACGGGAATCGGCGGATCGTAGAAGTCGTACGAAGCGCCGGGCAGACCGTCGCCGAAAAACTCGAAATAGGAGCTGCGGGCACTGTTCAGATCGTCGAAGTGGGGGCTATTGGTCGGCGGCAGACCGGAAATCTCCACCGTCATATACTTTTCCGCCTTGTTGGGATCGCGGCCGATAATCAGGTGAAAGTCATTGTCTTCTTCCACGCTGGCCGCATAGAGAAACGCGGTAACCTGTACGTTCCGCCGCTCTTCCGCGACCCGATCATTGTTTTTGTCGGTTGACAGATCGGGGTGTTGCTTCATTACATTGTGAGCTTCAAGGGTGTCGATCAGATCCTTGAGATCGTCGAAAACTTCGGTATCCGCGTCGGCAAGCGAGAGCTTCGCGACCCTGCGGGAGGTCCCCCGGAAAGCATTGTCCGCCGGTGCGGCACGCGGGACGACAAGTCCCATGATTTCCGCTGGCTCAACCGGACTGTCGTATTCGTCGACTTCAAGCGTACGCAGCACCCGATATCTCGAGCCGGCCCCCGCGGCTGGAGGGGCCGCGGCCGCCCCCATTGTGGCGCCCGTTCTCGGCGTCAGGGTCAACTCCGCCAGAACCGATGATGGTGCCGGCAATCGCTCCTGCGGCAGCGTCCCGAAATTGCTGACTGGCATCTGTCTCTCCGCGGCGGCTAGGGATACAGAGTACGCAGATTATGCATGAGCAACTAAAGATTGCAAGGCTGCGCTTGCTGCGAGAATTTTAGCGCGACAATTTGCCGTTCTGACACGAAGCTGAGCTGCGCGCGCGTTTTCACCTGCGTCAACCGGGTGTAGGGCCGCGAACAGTTTGATTGAACAGGGATATCGTCTGCGCTGCCAGTAGTCGTTGCTCGAAGACGGCTATTCGCGCTCCAGCGCAATCGCGTGAACGTGACGGCCGTAATCCGGCTCTTTCCGATGCACCGAGCGGCGGTAGCTGTAGAAGCGCTCGTCTGAATAAGTATCGACGCCGATGTCGTCGATCATCAGCACGCCGGCATTTTCCAGCCGCATGCGGATGAAGCCGGCGAGATCGAACATCGCATGGCCGTCGCGAACCGACGGAATGAAGAACGATCTGTTCTCGCCGTCGGCATCGATAAAGCGTTCGACGAATTCGCCGCCGACCTCGTAGGAGTGCTGGCGAATCAAGGGGCCGATGGCGGCGACGATGCCGCCGCGGTCGGCGCCGAGTTTTTCCATCGCCTCGATGGTGGATTCCACCACGCCTGTCAGCGCGCCCTTCCAGCCGGCATGGGCGGCGCCGATCACGCGCGCGCCGGCGTCGGCAAACAGGATCGGGCCGCAATCGGCGGCGGTAACGCCGATGGCGATACCTTCCGTGCGCGTGACAATGGCGTCGGCGCGGGGGCGCGTCTCATCAGGCCATGGCCCCGTTGCGACGACAGCGTCGGGGGAGTGGACCTGGTGCACGCTGATGAAGTTGTCCGGCTCGACGCCCATCTGCTCCGCCATCCGGCGGCGATTTTCGAGGACATTGGCGGGATCGTCGTTCGAGCCGAGCCCGCCATTGAGGCTCTCGTAGATTTCGCCGGATACGCCGCCCTCGCGAGTGAAGAAGGCATGGCGCAAGCCGGGAATGGCCGCGAGCAGTGACGATCCGAATGTCATGTTGTTTTGCGCTCCGGTCCGGGC
>PNLC01000349.1 GCA_013822885.1 Bradyrhizobium sp. | reverse complement strand
CCGGGCAGCGTGGTGTTCTTCAACAAGGAATTGCGCTTCGCCCATGTCGGCGACGTGCTGTTCAACGGCTCGGTCGGCCGCACCGACCTGCCCGGCGGCAGCCACGCCACGCTGATCAACTCGATCAAGGAAAAGCTGCTGCCGCTCGGCGACGATGTCGGCTTCATCTGCGGCCATGGCGCCGGCTCGAGCATCGGCCAGGAGCGGATGACCAATCCGTTCATCACCGGCGAGATGTAACTCAGGAACAAATCAATCGTTGACGCGAGTCGCATCGAGCACGGCCTCGAGCAGTGTATTCGCGTCCACTTCGCCGGGCAGCGACGCCAGCGTGTGCCGCAGCCGGCCGTCGAGCAGCAGCATCGCGAATCCATGCACCAGCGCCCACGATGCCGTGGCGCGGGCCGCGAGTTGCAGCGGCGCCAACGGCACGTCTGGCGCGACGGATGTCGTCGCATTCCTCAGGGATTGCCTGGTAGCTTCGATCGCATCGCGAAGGCTGGGCAAGTTCACGTCCAGGCGATCGCCGCGATACATCAAGAGAAACAGGTTGGGATGAGCGCGCGCGAAGGCGACATAGGCCAGGCCCATCGCTTTCATCCGCTGACGGGGATCGGCGCCCTTACTATCCAGCGCCGCGCCGAAACGACGGTAGCCGACTGCTGCGAGTTCGCTCAGCAGTCCCTGCAGATCGCCAAAATGGTTCTTCGGCGCGGTGTGGGATACCCCGACCATCCGCGCCACCGCCCGCAGCGTCAGCGCGTCGACCCCCTCCATCTCCAGGATCGTCTCCGCAGCGTCCAGCACCGCGGATTTGAGTTCGCCATGGTGATAGGGCCTGGCCTCGGTTTTGGCCCTGAGTGTGGGGGCGGGTTTGACGCGTGGCGCTGGTCTTCGCATGCCCAATATTTACACTGGAAATATTTCGCTTGACCAGCCCGATCGATGCGCCTATTCAATATTTCCAGTGGAAATATTCAACCCTGCCGCGATGGCGGGGAGATCGGGCGGAAAATCATGCTGCTGGCATTTGCACCGTTTATTGCCTTCGCCGCGATCGACCGGCTGGTTGGCCCGATGGAAGGAATGCTCGCCGGGTTTGCGGTGTCGGCCGCGCTGCTGATTCGTGACTGGAGCCGGGGAAGTGGGCCCAAGGTGCTGGAGATCGGGACCGCCGCCTTGTTTGGCGCACTTGGATGCTACGCGTGGCTTGCCGATCCCGCATGGTCGCTGTGGGGCGTGCGCCTGGTCGTCGATTCCGGTCTGCTGCTGATCGTGCTGGTTTCGATCGTGATCCGGCAACCTTTCACACTGCAATATGCGCGGGAGCGCGTGCCGGCGGACGTGCAGGCATCTGCTGAATTTGTCCGCACCAACTACGTCATTACTGCAGTCTGGGCGCTGGCTTTCGCCGTCATGGTCGCCATCGATCTGGTGTTGACCTGGATGCCCGACCTGCCGGCGCGCTTCGGCATCATCCCGACCGTGCTGGCACTGGTCGGCGCCTTCAAGTTTACCGCCTGGTATCCGGAACGCCGCCGCGCTGTCGCCCGGTCTGCGACGTCACTTCGTTAGTGCGGCGTGAGGCGCTGCGATTTCATTTCATCAGTCCCGCGGCCGTCAGCGCCCGGGTGACGGCGGCGCCAACATCGATGCCCCGGCGCTTCGGTTCGCGCGGCACCGGCTCGGTCTGACTAACCGGCTTGTTGGCCCGCGACCACAGCCTGGCGGCGACGTCCAGCGACTGCAGAGATGCCGTGGCAACCGACGGCGTGACTTGCGACGCGGCCAAAGGAGCCGGCGCAGCCGCTTCAACGGCCTGACTGATGCGCTGCGTCAGGCCGAAGAAATTTGCGATGTGGTAGGACGACGAGATTCCGGCTTCGATCAGGAACGCGCCTTCCGCACCATAGGGCTCGTCATTTCCGACCAGTCCGAGCGGCGTGCCGTGGGCCATGTCGGTGATGGTGTAGGACTCGACGACGGTCTCACCATCGGCATTCCACCAGACCTCGCGCTGATGACCATCGACATCCACCGCCGACATCGGCACAGACGGCAGGCCGTGAACGTCGAGCCACTGCTTGACGATTTCGTTGGCGTTGCCCGGGTTGACCGTGCGATCGGCGCTGCCGTGCCAGACCGACACTTTCGGCCAGGGCCCCTTGTGCTTGCTGGCCGTGCGCACCAGCCCACCCAATTGATCGGCCGGCCGCGATGTCGACTGCATCATGCCGCCCAGCGCCTCGCGAACATTGCTGGCGATGCCGAACGGCAGGCCGGCGATGATGGCGCCGCCTGCGAATACCTCCGGGTAGACGGCCAGCATCACCGACGTCATGGCGCCCCCGGCGGAAAGCCCGGTGATGTAGATGCGGCCCGCATCGACTTTATGGTCGGCGACCATCCGCGCGATCATCTGCCGGATCGAGGCGGCTTCGCCACGGCCGCGGGCGACATCGCCCGGATTGAACCAGTTGAAGCAGGTGTTGGCGTTGTTGGCGCCCTGCTGTTCCGGCATCAAGAGCGCGAAGCCATAGCGCTTGGCGAGTGTCGACCAGCCGGTGCCGAAATCGTAACCGGGCGCGGTCTGGCCACAGCCGTGCAGCACGACGACGAGGGCCGGCGCGCGCTGAAGCGCTTCAGGCGCGAATGCGAACATCTTCAGCGCGCCGGGATTGGTGCCAAACCCGTCGATTTCGGCGAGCGGACTGCTGGCCCCGGGCGATGGACTCCGGCCATAGATTCCCAAGCCATTGAACCCGTTCAATCTCGGGAAATGGCGCAGGAATTCGACGTTATTGGCGAGGGACAAATGCGGCTCCGGAGGCGATTGTGGTTAACAACACCCTGAACAGATAATTGTTGCACTGCAAAATAAAAAGACCGTGCACTGTCATTCCCCACAATCAAATTTTGGCGGTTGACGTGAATTTGTCACGCTGTGACCGACGCATCGACGCCCGAAATGCGGCGCAGGCGAGAAACGACAGCGCAAACAACGCGAACGCTGCGAAGAGAGCATCCGAACCGAGTCGCTTGCCTCGATCGAAATGCCGCGACGACGATGACAGCGACACAACAACGTTGACGGTAAGCGTCCACGCCGAACGTTAACGGCGCCGCGACGAGGGTCGTGGGCACGAACCGTCGGCGCGGGAGAAGGTGATACGCGCTCGCCGTTGCATGCATTGCGTGAATGAAACGGCCATCTCCGCTGCTATCGTGGTTCTGGCGGCACAAATCGGAAATCTGCCGATCGACACCTTCGACGTCACAAGCGATCGGCAAGAATTCAGAATCCGCACGGCTCGTGGCGAGACGTGCTCGAATGCCACGGCATGCTGCCCATCTTTGCGCGACAACCATGCGCGGAGGGCCCGGCTCGAAGCATTGCCTTGCCCTCCCCCACCCCGTACTTTGTGACCTGAGCAATCCCAAAGAACAATAATTCTGGAGAGAAAACCCCATGTCACGCCTGAAGTTCGGCGCATTTCTCGCCCCCCACCACCCGATCGGCGAGAATCCCCTGCTGCAATTCCGCCGCGACCTCGACTTCGTCGAGCAGATCGACGCGCTCGGCTATGACGAGTTCTGGTGCGGCGAGCATCACTCTTCGGGCTGGGAAATGATCGCCTCGCCGGAAATGTTCCTCGCCGCCGCCGGCGAACGCACCAAGCGTATCAAGCTCGGCACCGGCGTGGTCTCGCTGCCCTATCATCACCCCTACAACGTCGCGCAGCGCATGGTGCAGCTCGACTGGATGACCGGCGGCCGCGCCATCTTCGGTTCCGGCCCGGGCGCACTGGCCTCCGACGCCCACACGCTCGGCATCGATCCGATGACGCAGCGCGACCGCCAGGACGAGGCTATCGCGATCATCCGCCGCCTGTTCAAGGGCGAGCGCGTCACCGCCAGGAGCGACTGGTTCACCATGCAGGACGCCGCGCTGCAGCTATTGCCGCTGCAGGAAGACATGCCGTTCGTGGTGGCCTCGCAGATCTCTCCCTCGGGCATGACGCTCGCAGGCAAATACGGCATCGGCATCATTTCGCTTGGCTCGATGTCGACGCAGGGCCTGATGTCGCTGGGGACGCAGTGGGGCTTTGCCGAGGATGCCGCGAAGAAGGCCGGCACGACGGTCAGCCGTTCCGACTGGCGCGTGCTGCTCTCCTGGCACATCGCCGAGACCCGCGAGCAGGCGGAGCGCGAGGCCGGCCCTGGCCTGATGCGCTGGCACAATGAATATACCGTCCGCACGCTGCAGCGGCCGGGCGTCGAGCCGTTCAAGTCGCCTGAAGATGCGGTGGAGAAGACCGCAGGCGGCGAGAATGCCGCCTCCACCATCGGCACGCCGGATGACCTCGTTAAAACCATCAAGAACCTGTTGCAGGTCTCGGGTGGCGTCGGCACCATCGTCGGCTTCGTGCACGACTGGGCCAATCCGGAAAACACCCGCCGAAGCTGGGACATGGTGGCGCGCTACGTGATCCCCGAGATCAACGGCTACATGACCAAGCTGCGCGAGTCGCAGAAATTCCTGATCGAGAACCGCGCGGTGTTCGAGCGCGCGGGCCAGGCCGTGATGGCCAAGATCATGGAAAACGACAAGGCCGCCGCCGCGCTTGCCCATACCGGTCCCGGCCGGGTTGCGATCCCGACCATCAACGCGCCGGACCTGCAAAAGGAAGCGGCCAAGCGCAAGGCGTGAACTAGACACCCGAACAACAATTGGTGAACGGCGCGGAGCAGTGTTCCGCGCCGTTTTTCGTGGGCGAGACAAAGAGTTGTTTACCGGTCGGGGCTATGCCCAATCCCGCCGCCCAACCGTATTCTGGCCGCGACAAAGCCACTGGCGCAGTGGATAATATCTGCGATTTCGAGGCTCAACCGGAGCAATGGCCATGTCGATGCAGGGTATCGCCGCCCCCGCCTACAGCTTCACGCCGCCAAAGCGCAATTCGCTGACGCATATTCCCGGCGACGAGGGCTGGCCCTTGATCGGCAAGACGCTGGAAGTGCTCGCCGACCCCAAGGGACAGGTCGAGCGGCAGTCGAAAAAATATGGCCTGGTCTATCGCAGCCATCTGTTCGGCGAGACCAGCC
>PNLC01000348.1 GCA_013822885.1 Bradyrhizobium sp. | reverse complement strand
GCGCTGGTCGAGATTTTCTCGAGCCGCCTGTCGATCGCGTTCGACAACGTCATCCTCTACCGGCAACTGCACGAGGCCAACACCCAGCTCGAAGACCGCGTCGCCCAGCGCACCCGCGCGCTGATGCAGGCCAACCGCCGGCTTTCCGCGCAGTGGCTGCGACTGCAGCGCGCCAACGGCTTCAAGAACGAAATTCTGGGGACCGTGGCGCACGACCTGAAGAACCCGCTCGGCGTGATCCTGGGCCGCACCGAGATGCTGACCGAACTGATCGGCGCCGGCTCGCCCAAGGAGAACGTCACCGCGCAGGTCGAGCACATCCGCGACGCCACCAAGCGCCTGACCTCGATGGTCGACCACCTGATTTCCGATGCGATGGCGGACGCCTTCGACATCACCATTCGCCGCGAGCCGGTCGACATCGCAGCGCTCGTTGCTGAAGTCACCGATTCCAACCTGCCCTCGGCGGTCAACAAGCAGCAGCGGATCACGGTATCGGCGCCGCCGAACATCGTCACCATGTGCGACGCCGACCGGATCCGCGAGGCGATCGACAACCTCGTCAGCAACGCCATCAAATATTCGCCGATCGGGGGCAAGATCGCGGTTGCCGTCAGCCACGAGGACAGCGACACTGTGATCCGCATTGCCGATGAGGGCGCAGGCCTCAGCCCCGAGGATCTAGGCCGGCTGTTCGGCCGGTTCCAGCGGCTGTCGGCCAAGCCGACGGCGGGGGAGAGTTCGACCGGCCTTGGCCTGTCGATCGTCAAACGCATCATCGACATGCATGGCGGCCATGTGGCCGCCGACAGCGCCGGCCCCGGACTGGGGTCGACGTTTACGGTTAAACTGCCGGCATCAGAGACGTCATGACCCAGAGCCCGCACATCATCATCGTCGATGACGAGGCACCGGCCCGCGAAATGGTCGGTGATTACCTCAAAATGCATGGCTTTGGCGTGACGCTGTGCGACGGCGGCAAGAGCCTGCGCAGCGTGATCGAGAGCAGCGTGCCCGACCTCGTGGTGCTCGACCTCAACATGCCCGAAGAAGACGGGCTCTCGATCATCCGCGACCTCAAGAGCCGCATCAACGTTCCTGTCATCATGCTGACGGCGACGGCAAGCCCGATCGACCGCGTCGTTGGCCTCGAACTCGGCGCCGATGACTACATCGCAAAACCCTGCGAACTGCGCGAACTGATGGCGCGCATCCGCTCCGTGCTTCGCCGCAGCGCCCCGCCGAAAGCGGCGGCGGCGCCTGCGGCAGCGGCTGCAAAGGCGGAGAAAGAGCAGCTGGTGCGGTTCGGCACCAAATGGCTCGATCTCGAAGCGCAGGCGCTGCGCGACGACGAAGGCAACGAGCATCCGTTGACGGCCTCCGAATTCGGGCTGTTGAAAGTATTCGCGGCCAATCCCAAGCGCGTGCTGTCGCGCGAGCGGCTGCTCGAACTGGCCAACGCGCGCGACGCCGAGGCGTTCGACCGCGCGGTCGACCTGAGGATCATGCGGATCCGCCGCAAGATCGAGATCGACCCGACCAAGCCCGCCGTCATCCGCACCATCCGGGGCGGCGGATACCTGTTCTCCCCGACCGGCGAGAAGGGCTGAACGCGCTCGCATCGTCCCCGAAAACCGGCTGATTGTATTGGGTCCTACAACGCCCTTCGCCGGTTCAAGGCTGCGGGATTTGTTCCGTGGAGCGAAAATCCGGCCTTCCGATTTTCCGCGCGTTGAAATTACTCGCATTTTCGCCCCGAATGTTTCGTCGCAGGCCCTCGGACGAAACAATTCCTCCCTCCACGAAACCATTTTTCCCTTTTGGAGCAGACGTCCCGAAACGGAGGCTGACTAACAATCCTCCCAACGAACCGCCGCACGCACGGCGAATTGGGAGCCTGTCATGTCGAACATCGTCGCCATCAACGCCGCAGCCCGCAAGTCGATCGCCGCTGCCCGTGCGATTTCGGATGAGATGCTTCTGGAAAGCATCGCCAAGGCCGATCGCCACGCGATGCACGTGCTTTATTCGCGCCATAACGTCCGGGTCTACCGCTTCGTGCTGCGCATGGTGCGCGACACCACCATGGCGGAAGACCTGGTGAGCCAGGTGTTCCTCGACGTCTGGCGCACTGCCAGCCAGTTCGAAGGCCGTTCGCAGGTCTCCACCTGGCTGCTGTCGATCGCCCGCTTCAAGGCGCTGACCGCGCTGCGCCAGCGCAAGCACGAAGACATCGATCAGGAAGACGTGCTCGAGATCGCCGACGAGGCCGATACGCCGGAAGCGTCGCTGGACCGCAACAACACCAGCGCCATCCTGCGCGCCTGCATCGCAAAGCTGTCGCCGGCGCACCGCGAGATCATCAACCTAGTCTACTACCACGAGAAGTCGGTCGAGGAGGCCGGCGAGATCATCGGTATTCCCCAGAGCACGGTGAAGACCCGGATGTTCTATGCCCGGAAACAACTGGCCGACTTGCTTAAGGGCGCCGGCGTGGACAGCCTCGCCGCATAAAAGCCTGCTATTTCAATAGTTTAGACAGGGGATGAAGCGAGAAACGGGTCGATTTCGACGGCCAAAGATTAACCCCGACGAAACAAATGAAACAATTGGCGACATCACCCGGAAAAACTCACCCCCTATACCGATCATCACCAACTCAACGACAGCGTGACCCCCGCTGAATTTCTACCTCCAAGCCTCTCAAGTCCTAGACCTCCCAAGTAGCAGACCCCCAACGACCCGGCCGGGATGCCCCCCTCGGCCGGGTCGCTCTGCTTTTGGCGTATTCGCCAAGGCTGAATCAAGCAACGGAGCTTGCCGCATTTCAGCCGCACACTTTGCCATTTGATGCGACCACGGCGGTCGTGATGCCTGCCGCCCGCGATGGATGCTGTGGCAAACGAGAACGAAGTGAGATTGCGCAAGGGCACGTCGCTCAATGAGCGGCTCGTTCTTGCAGGCATCGCCATCGTGGTGTGCCTGATCGCCCTGCCCGGCCTCGCCCATCTGGCACACGACCAGTGGCTCGGCATCGCCGCGCTGTTTGCGCTTCTGTTCGGCTGCCTGCTGCTGGTCGCCGCCCTGTTCGATCGCAACGTGGTCTGGATCGTGACGCCGGGCGAAATCCTGATCGGCGAACAGCGCCCGTTCGGAAAGCTGCGCAGTAGATCGATCCGGGAAGAAGCACTGTCGGAGATGCGGCTGCGACGGAGCATCGGCAAATCGGTCGAATTCACCCTGATCTTCGAAACCGGATCGGGCGATACGCTCACCTCGCCCCCGTTGCCTGACGTCACGCAGGTGAAACGAACCACCGTGCAGATTGCGCGGCTGCTGCAACTACCGGCGCCGGAACTGGCCGAAAATCCGCTCGACGCCGCGAACGCGGCAATACGGCTGGGGAAGCCGGTCAGCGCTCGGCGCCTGTGGGCGTTCCGGGCGCTCACCGGGTTATTGGTTTGCTCCGTGGTTCTTCCTCCCGCCTTCGCGCTGTGGAGCGGCAAACTGACCGGGCCTGGCGTCGCCGTCTGGTCATTCGGCGCGATCGTCGCCTTCCTGCTGACCAGGTATCTCTACCGGACGAGCGGATGCTGGATTGTCCGTGATCGCGGTCTGCGGATGGAGCGGCTGTCGTTGACGGGCACGATCGAAATCATCGCCGCCGGCGGTGACGACGTCGCGCATATCGACGTCGAAAGCGGCGGCCGACGCGGCTCGCACTATGCGCTCGCCGCCCGCCTCCACTCCGGCAGAACGGTTCGCAGCCCTGTGCTGGTCGGCAAGGAACAGACCCGTGCCGTGCAGGCGGAGATCATCAGGCGATTGGGATTGAATCCAGGGGGTATCGGATAGGCTTGCACGCCTGTTCCGCACGGCACGCGGGTATGATCGTCGCATCGGGCATGGTAAGACAAGACACTGGTCCGGGCGCGGTTTTCAAAGCGGCAACTCCGTTTTCGAAGATGTAGCGACCGGCGAAACTTGCGACGGATGGTGCGGATGTTTGAAGGCTGGGATGCGGTCGTTTTGGCCCGGGCGCAGTTTGCTTTCACGATGTCGTTCCACATCATTTTCCCGGCCTTCTCGATCGGGCTCGCCAGCTATCTCGCCGTGCTCGAAGCGCTCTGGCTCGCGACCGGGCGCGAGGTCTACATCAACCTGTTCAACTACTGGCTCAAGATCTTCGCCGTCGCGTTCGGCATGGGCGTCGTGTCCGGCATCGTGATGTCCTACCAGTTCGGCACCAACTGGTCGGCCTTCTCCGACAAGACCGGCCCCGTGATCGGCCCGCTGATGGCCTATGAGGTGCTGACCGCGTTCTTCCTCGAAGCCGGCTTCCTCGGCGTGATGCTGTTCGGCCTCAAGCGCGTCGGTCCCAGGCTGCATTTTCTGGCGACGCTGATGGTCGCAATCGGCACGCTGATTTCGGCGTTCTGGATTCTCTCCGCCAATTCCTGGATGCAGACCCCGGCGGGCTACGCCTTCAATGCCGAGGGGCAGTTCATCGCCGTCGACTGGCTCAAGGTGATCTTCAACCCGTCCTTCCCCTACCGCCTGGTGCACATGGTGCTGGCGGCGTATCTGACCACGGCGCTGGTCGTCGGCGCGGTCGGCGCCTGGCATCTGCTGGGCGACCGGCACCTTGCCGGCCCGCGCGTGATGTTCTCGATGGCGATGTGGATGGCCGCATTGGTGGCACCGCTCCAGATCATCGCCGGCGACCAGCACGGGCTCAACACGCTGGAACATCAGCCGGTGAAGATCATGGCGATGGAGGGCCACTTCACCAGCCACAAGGACGGCGCGCCCCTGATCCTGTTCGGCCTGCCCAACCAGGCTGCCGGCAGGGTCGACTATGCGATTGAAGTGCCGAAGCTCGGTTCGCTGATTCTCAAGCACTCGCCCGATGCGCCGATGGCCGGTCTCGACACCGTGCCGCGCGAAAACTGGCCGCCGGTGCCGATCACGTTCTGGTCGTTCCGGATCATGGTCGGCATGGGATTGCTGATGCTGGCGCTTGGCGTGCTCAGCCTTTGGATGCGCTGGCGCGGCACGCTGTACGATTCCCGGCTGCTGCACATGTTTGCGGTGGCCATGGCGCCTTCC
>PNLC01000347.1 GCA_013822885.1 Bradyrhizobium sp. | reverse complement strand
CCCTCGCTCTTGTTGGCGACCAGCACCACCGGCTTGTTGGCGCGGCGCGCGAAATCGGCAAAGGCGCGATCGTTCGGCGTCAGGCCTGCGCGCGCGTCGATCACGAACATCAGCGCGTCCGCAAGCTCGATTGCGGTTTCGGTCTGCTCCTGCATCCGTGCGGTAAGCGAGCCCTTGGCGCCCTCGTCCAGGCCGGCGGTATCGATGACGGTGAATTCGAGGTCGCCCAGACGCGCATCTCCCTCGCGGCGGTCGCGCGTAACGCCGGGCTCGTCATCCACCAGCGCGAGTTTTTGCCCGACCAGCCGGTTGAACAGCGTCGACTTTCCGACATTGGGCCGGCCGATGATTGCAATCGTAAAGGACATAAATGATCCAAACGCCCTTTTGGGAGGGCGTGTCAATCGAACGAAAACAAAGAAATCAACGCGTGAACGAGCCGCTCGGCATCGGCGCCGGGAACGGCGAGGCGGATTGCTGCTGAGCCTGTGCGGGCGCTGCCGATTGATCGGGCGGCGGCGCGGTGGTGCGCTTGCGCACGATCTTCTGGGGCTTGGGCGCCGGCGGGGCGGCGGCCGTGCTGCCATTCTCCTCAGGCGCGGCGTCGGGGTCCACGGCGGCCGGTGCCGCGGCCTGCTTGCCCTTGGCGCCGCGCTTCGATGTGGGCTCCGCTGGGGGCGGAGCGGCGGCAGCAGCGGCCTGGGCATTCTGCTCGTCAAGCTGCTGCTGGCGGGAGCCCTTGTAGAGATCCTTGGGCACACCCTGGTCGAGGCCCGGAACGCCGTCGGGGAATACCGGCTTGCGCTCGCCCGGCAGCTTCTTCTTGGTATCGAGGAAGTCGAGCATGTCGGAGGGATCGAAATTGCCGATGCCGCCACCGCCGCAGCCTGCCAGCGCACCGGAAAGTGCGACGAGAACGGCGGCTGCGATCAGACGTTGCGGGCGGCGCATGGTCGTTTTCCCACTCACTCGTTGTCCGTCAGCTCTTTGCGACCGGCGGAAGCAAGGCCTGCAGCGCTTCGGCGCGCGAGCGCATGCTCGGCGGCGTCTGGCCGTCATTGGCAATCATGTCCAGCCATTGCCGTGCCGCGGAGGTATCGTTGGCGCGCCAGGCCGACAGGGCCAGCAGTTCGCGTGCGCTATGGCGAAAGGTCGCCCCGGGCGCTGCGGCGGCCTCAAGGCGCTCTTTCATGTCGGGATAGCCAATGGTCTCCACCAGCAATTGCGCGGCGCGAATTCGCGCCAGATCCTGATCGGCCGCACCCACGCTGCGGTCGGCAGCAATTTCGTCGAACATCTTGGCCGCGGCCTGCGGATCGCGGTTGGCTATTTCCGCCGCCAGGCGCAACCGCGACAGCGTGCGATATCCGAACGGCGCTTTCGCCACCAGCTCGGCGAAGGCCGCCTCGGCCTCCTTGTGCTTGTCGGCGTCCGAAAGCTCCACAGCCCTGTCGAAGGCCGCCCCGGCCTCGGCCGCTTTCTTGGCCTCCACATACTGGTAGCCACGCCAGCCGCCCACCGCGGCGATGATCAGAATCACGCCGGCGATGATGAGAATGGAATACTTTTCCCACAGCTTCTTGAGCTGATCGCGACGCACATCCTCGTCGATTTCATCAAATAATTGAGACACTTAAAGTTAATCCCATCTCCGGGGAACCGCGATTTGGGCAGCAGCGCGCCGCGCCTGATCCCCGCATGGCCGGGGGGTACCTTAACGATATGGCGGTGGCAAGGCAAAGTGAGGTGGATCAAAGCGTTAACAGCGGGCACGATTGGGTTGGAAACCGTCCGCAATGTTGACATCGCGGTTCAAAATTTGGCGTAATCCGCCCGCTTCCATTCCCGGCTTCGCTCTCCGCTTTTCAGGTGATTCATGCTTCGCCGCGCCCTGGTTTCAATGCTTGCCATGGGGCTGGCATCCCTGCCCGTTGCGTCCCCGGCCGAGGACATCAAGCCGAGGACGCCGGAGACGGCGTTTACGGGGAAGCTGACCCCGGACATTCTGGGCATCTCGGCGGAATCGACCGCCGAATCGGCGCGCGCCGTTTTTGATTCCCTGTTCAAGGGCCGCACCGACACCAAGACCGATATTCAGCAGCAGAAGTTCGGCAATGGCGGCACGAGCTTTGTCGCGGCGATGAGTTTCAGCCTCCCCGCCGGCCCCAGGCAGAACGGCGAAATGCTCTCGACCAGCTTTTCGTCCCCGGCCAGCGCAAACCGCGCCTATTTTGTCGCCCGCAATTTGACGTTTGCGCAGGACCAGCAGCCTTCGAAGGCGGACATGATCAAGGAGGTGATGGGCAAATACGGCGTTCCCACCATCATCGGCGATCAGCATCTGTATTACATCTATCGCAAGGGCTCGATCATATCGGTGGGCGGCAAGTACAAGGCAGCGAGCGCGCTGGAAGCGATCGACAAGCCGCTCGATCCGAGGGCCGCCGTCAAGCTCAACGGCGACACCGTCCGCGGCAGTTGCGTGGCCGTCGTCAAGCGCGCCCAGGCCAAGGCCAAGGAATTGAACGCCATGCTGCCGGAGGCCAAGGGTGCCAACTGCGAGGGCGTGTTGAGCGTGCAGCTCGTCCCGGGCACGTCGGCGGATCGCGTCAGCATCGCGCAATTCACGCTGCTGGATATCAAGCGCGTCATCAGCGCAGCGGCTATCGACGGCGCGGCGCTAGCGGCGGACCAGCAGTCGATGCCGACCGGCAGCACGCCCAGACTTTAGCGGTTGAATTCTAGACCTGCGCCGCCCAGGCCTCGCGCAACTGCCGTTTCATCACCTTGCCGTTGGCGTTGCGCGGCAGCGGATCGCTCCGCACATCCATGGTTTCCGGCACCTTGTAGTCCGACAGCCGTTCCGCGCACCACGCTCGCAACGTCTCGCCGCCGACCACTTTGCGGGTCACCACGACGGCATGCACGCGTTCGCCGAGCACCGGACAGGGTTTTGCGATGATCGCACTCTCAATCACGTCGGGATGGGCCGCCAGCACGGACTCGACTTCCGCCGAATAGATCTTCAGGCCGCCGCGGTTGATCATGTCTTTCTGGCGATCGAACACGCGGACGAAATTCTGCGCGTCAATGGAACCGAGGTCGCCGGAATGCCAGAAGCCCGCCGTGAAACTTTCCGCGGTCGCCTTCGGGTTGTTCCAGTACCCCTTGATGACCGAGGCGCCGTGAATCCAGATCTCGCCGATCTCGCCGCGCGGCAGTTCGCGGCCATCGGCATCCATGGCCACGATCTGCGCGCCCGGACACGGCAGGCCGACACTGTCGATGTGGCTGGCGGTCAGTTCGCCGGGCATCATGGTCGAGGGCGACGTGGTCTCGGTCGCGCCGTAGCAATTCGCGAGCTTCAGTCCGGGAATCTTGGCGTCGAGCTTTTCGATGGTGGCAATCGGCATCGGCGCCCCGCCGAAGCCGCCGACCCGCCAGCTCGACAGATCGTAGTTGTCGAAATCCGGCTGCAGCAGGCAGAGATTGTACATCGCCGGTACCATCACGGTGTAGGTGACGCGCTCGCGCGCGGCCATCTTCAGATATTCCGCAGCCTTGAATTCCACCATGATGATCAGCGCGCCGGCGCAGCGGACCATCGTCATGATATTGGCGACCACGCCGGTGACATGCCCGAGCGGCACCGCGGCGATGGAGCGATCCGCGGCGGTGAGGTTCAGGCACGATGCAAACACCATCGCCGAATGAATGATGTTGCAATGGGCCAGCATCGCGCCCTTCGGCCGTCCCGTGGTACCCGACGTGTAGAGGATCATCGCGGTGTCTTCTTCGTCGACCTCGACCGGTGAAGCGAGCGGCGCATTTTCCGCGAGTTCCGAGAAGCGCGAAATCCGTACATCGTCGTCGACGGGAATCCGGCGCGTCACATCAGGGATATCGCGTGCATCAGGGACGCGGTCGGCAAGCGCGGCCTCGTGGATCAACAGCCGCGCACCGCAATCCGTCAGCACATAGGCGATTTCAGGCTTTTGCTGACGGGTCGAAAGCAGCACGGTCACCAACCCGGCATGCGCCGCGCCCAGCATCGTCAGCACGAACTCGATGCGGTTGCCGAGCAGAACGGCGACGCGATCCCCACGCGTAAGGCCGAGCTTCTTAAAACCCTCGGCGATCTGCGCCGACTGCCGCGCGACTTCGCGCCAGGTCATTCGCCTGTCGCCGCAAACCAGCGCCTCGCCATCGGGATTGGTCGCGACCGCGTCGGCCACCATCGCGGGGATGCTTTTCGGCCGTTCGCAGAACGCCGGCACCACACGATCGCCGAACCGGGGCTCGAGCCGCATCGGCGGAATGGCGTGCTGCGACCAATCCATGGCTTGCCTCTTCCTCGCCTCTTCAGCTCTTCTTCATCTCGTAGACGTGTTCGGGTCCGGGAAATGCGCGCGAGCGCACGTCGGTGGCATAGCCTTCGATCGCCGCCTCGATCGCGGGGCCGAGATTGCCATAGCGGCGCACGAATTTCGGCGTCCGCGGCGACAGTCCCAACATGTCCTCCAGCACCAGCACCTGGCCGTCGCAGGCCGCACTCGCGCCGATGCCGATGGTGGGAATGGCGATGGTCTCGGTGATCTTCCGCGCCAGCGGTTCGGCGACCGCCTCGACCACGACCGAAAACGCGCCGGCCTCCGAGATCGCCCTGGCGTCGTTCAGGATCGGATCCCAACTGCCCTCGTCGCGACCCTGCGCGCGAAACGATCCGAGCGTGTTGATCGACTGCGGCGTCAGTCCGATGTGGCCCATGACCGGCACGCCGCGCTCGGAAAGGAACGCCACGGTCTCGGCCATCCGTACGCCGCCCTCCAGTTTCACCGCGCCGCAATGGGTCTCCTTCAGGATCCGCACCGCGGAATGAAAGGCCTGTTCCTTCGAAGCCTCATAGGAGCCGAACGGCATGTCCACCACGACCAGCGCGCGCTCCGAACCGCGCATCACCGCGCGCCCCTGCAGGATCATCATCTCCAGCGTCACCGGCACCGTGGTCTCGAGGCCGTGCATGACGTTGCCAAGGGAGTCGCCGACCAGGATGGCGTCGCAATAACGATCCACCAGCGCAGCGGTGTGCGCGTGGTAGGAGGTGAGCATCACGACCGGCTCGCCGTTCTTGCGCGCGCGAATGTCCGGCGCTGTCTTGCGCTTGATGGCCGACTGAACT